>DASSPF010000198.1:0-7839 GCA_035699805.1 Candidatus Limnocylindria bacterium
GCGATGCGCGCGGCGATGCAGCGGGCGGGCAAGGATCCCGCGCGCATCGAGCCGCTCATCCCGGTGGACCTGGTGATCGATCACTCGGTGCAGGCGGACTTCTTCGGCGCGCAGGGTGTGTACGAGCGCAACCTCGAGCGCGAATACGAGCGCAACCGCGAGCGCTATTCGCTGCTGCGGTGGGCCGGACAGGCGTTCAAGACGTTCCGCGTCGTCCCGCCGGGTGCGGGGATCTGCCATCAGGTGAACCTCGAGCGGCTCTCTCGTGTGGTGCAGCTGCGCGACGGGGTGGCGATGCCGGACACGCTCTTCGGCGCCGACTCGCATACGACGATGGTGAACGGCCTCGGGGTCCTCGGCTGGGGCGTCGGCGGCATCGAGGCCGAGGCCGCCATGCTCGGCCAGCCGACGTACCTGCCCTGGCCGGTGGTGGTGGGCGTGAAGCTCACGGGCGCGCTGCCCACGGGCACGACCGCGACCGATCTCGTCCTGACCCTCACCGAGACGATGCGCAAGCACGGCGTGGTGAACAAGTTCGTGGAGTTCAGCGGCGACGGCCTCTCGTCGCTCACGGTCCAGGACCGCGCGACCGTGGCGAACATGTGTCCGGAGTACGGCGCGACCGCGGCGTTCTTCCCCGTGGACGCGCAGACGCTGCGCTATCTCGAGCAGACCGGGCGCGGCGATGTCGTCGATCTCGTCGAGCGCTACACCAAGGCGCAGGGCATGTTCCGCAGCGACGGCGGGACGACGCCCGCGTTCGACGAGACCATGGAGCTGGACCTCGGCACGATCCGGCCGAGCCTGGCCGGGCCGAAGCGGCCGCAGGACCGCGTCGAGCTGCCGATGGTCTGGCAATCCTTCATCGGACCCAAGCCGACGAGCGGCACCACGCGACCCGGCACGACCGAAGGTCCCAAGCCGGTGAACGACGCACCGCAGACGAAGGTCGCTCCCGCGACGACGGCGACCGCGGCGGTCGCGCAGCTCGAGCCGACGGCGGGCGGCGTGGAGGACGGTGCTGTGGTCATCGCGGCGATCACCTCGTGCACCAACACCTCGAACCCGTCGGTGATGATCGCCGCCGGCCTCCTTGCGAAGAAGGCCGTCGAGCGCGGGCTCACCGTGAAGCCATACGTGAAGACGACCATGGCGCCGGGCTCACGCGTCGTCACGCGCTATCTCGACCAGGCCGGGCTCACGCCATACCTGGAGAAGCTCGGCTACTTCCTCGTCGGCTACGGATGCACGGTCTGCATCGCTGAGGGGACACCGGTACTCCAGGCGAACGGGACCGCGCGTCCCATCGAGGACCTTCCGCTCCTCGGCGGAGCGAACGTCTACGGTCCGACCGCGTCGTCACGGCTCGGCATCGCCCGCCAGTCCGCCACCATCGCTAAGGGTGTGCGTGAATGCGTCTCGCTCGTGCTGCAGGACGGCCGCACGCTCACGTGCACGCCGGAGCATGAGGTGCTCCGCGCCGACGGCACATGGGTGCGGGCCGACGAGCTGCGGCCGGGACAGGACCGGGTGGTCATCGGTCTCGAGGCACCGCTCGACAGCCCCTCCGCGGACGAGCAGGGTTGGCGGCTGCGGTCCGCATCGCTCGACCTCACGATGTCCAGCCCCAACGAGCGTCTTCGAACACTGGCGTTCGCGCGGCTCCTCGGCCACCTGTTGAACGACGGCTCGATCAGCGTCCACGGGCAGGCGCGCATCAACGTCGGTCAGGCGATCGACCGCGAGGTCGTGCTGAACGACATCGAGATGGTCACCGGAAAGCGCCCTGCGGGATCGCGTTACGACGAGCGGAAGTGGTCGATCGCGCTCCCGAAGGAGCTGACCGAGGCCATCGTCGCTCTTCCGGGGGTTTCCTCGGGCCGCAAGATGGACCACGAGCCACGTCTGCCCGATTTCATCCTCGAGAGCCGCTGCCCGACTGCGGTGGTCCGCGAGTTCCTGGGCGGCGCGTTCGGCGCCGACGGCCACGCGCCATCACTCGGCCGCTACGGGAACGAGGAAGGTGACGCGACGATCAGGCCGCCGGCGTACTCGCATGCCGTACGGCCGGAGCATGTGGCGCAGCAGCGGCTGGTCATGGATCAGATTGCGATGCTGCTCGAGCGGTGCGGCGTCGATGTCGCGGGCGCGCGCGTCTACGAGTACCCCGTGCGCCGCTCGGCATCGAGTTACCCGGCAGCGACGGACGGAGAGCGCATCGAGGTGCGCCTCTCCCTGCCCGACGGGCTGTCGTTCGTCACGAAGGTCGGATACCGCTACTGCGTCGACAAGGCACTGAAAGCTTCCGCAGCCACGGTGTACTGGCGCACGATCGACGCGATCTCGGAACAGCGGCTGCGGATGCTCGCGCGCCTCAGCCAGCTGCACACCGAGCAGCCTGCGTTGTCGTTCGCCGCGGCCCGCCGGATTGCCACCGAGGAGCTGTCGACCCGTGAGACGATCGTGTTCCCGCACTATTCGACGCTGCAGGGCAACGACCGCTTCTCCCGCGCGACGGTGCCGATCACCGGGTTCCGCCCGATCCACCGTGACAACGTGGGTTTTCCGTCGCCGGTCGACCTCCTGAGCGAGATCGGGGCGCGCGAGTGGTTCTCGGAGGCGCGCGCGCGCGACCAGGCCAGCTACGCGAAGCGATATGCCGTCGCGAAGGACGCGCTCGATCTGCCGACGCTGACCCTGAAGGTGATCGACCGGCGCCCCGCCGGCGACCGGCCGGTCTATGACCTCTCGGTCGACGAGCTGCACGCCTTCGTCGCCGCTGGGGTAGCCGTGCATAACTGCATCGGCAACTCGGGTCCGCTGGCGACGCCGGAGGTCGAGCGTGAGGTGAAGGAGCGCGACCTCAACGTCGTGTCGGTCCTGTCCGGCAACCGCAACTTCGAAGGCCGCATCCACCCGCTGGTGCGGTCGAGCTACCTCGCGTCGCCGCCGCTGGTGGTGGCCTACGCCCTCGCGGGCACCGTCGCGACCGACCTCACCCGCGACCCGCTCGGCACCGACCGCGATGGACGACCGGTCTTCCTGAAGGACGTCTGGCCGACCCAGGATGAGGTCAACGAGGTCATGGCGAGCGCCATCACGCAGGAGATGTACACGACCGAGTACGGCAAGATCCTGGAGGGCGATCGCTACTGGAAGACGATGCCCTCACCCACCGGGTCGATGTTCGAGTGGGACGCCGCATCGACCTACGTGCAGGAGCCGCCGTTCTTCAAGGACCTCGGACCGGCGAAGGACGTCGCCGACATCATCGCTGCCCGGGTGCTGGTGAAGGTGGGTGACTCGGTCACCACGGACCACATCTCCCCGGCCGGCTCGTTCCCGCCATCGAGCCCGGCCGGCGAGTACCTCCAGTCGCTGGGAGTGAAGCCGGTGGACTTCAACCAGTACGGGACGCGGCGCGGCAATCACGAGGTGCTCATCCGCGGCACGTTCGCGAACATCCGGCTGCGTAACCAGCTCGTGCAGCGCGAAGGCTGGTGGACCCGGCACGTCCCGACCGGCGCGGAGCTGACGATCTACGACGCCGCGCAGCGCTACCGGGCGGAGGGGACGCCGCTCATCGTGCTCGCCGGCAAGGAGTACGGATCGGGGAGCTCGCGTGACTGGGCGGCGAAGGGGCCGCTCTTGCTCGGCGTGCGCGCGGTGATCGCCGAGACGTTCGAGCGGATCCACCGGTCGAACCTCGTGGGCATGGGCATCCTCCCGCTCCAGTACCTCCCCGGTGAGAGCGCGGCGTCGCTCGGGCTCACCGGCGAGGAAGCGTTCACCATCCGCGGCCTGGCGACGCTCGCGCCGAAGGCGGTGCTCGAGGTGGAGGCCAAGCGCCCGAGCGGCGAGGTCATCCGCTTCAAGGCCGTCGCCCGGGTGGACGATCCCGTGGATCTCGACTACCTGCGCAGCGGCGGCGTGCTGCCGATGGTCTTCCGCGAGCTGCTCGCGACGAGCTAGCTGAGGTCTCCCGGGACCTCGGTCGCATCTCGGCGGCGCGCGAGCAGCCGAGCGATGAGCAGAGCGACGCCCGCGAGGACCGGCGCGAGCTGGCTGGACCAGCGCGCGACGGTGAACTCCAGGGAGTCCGCCGGCGACGCGTCGCGGCTCAGGGTGACCGCGAAGACGAGCGACGGCACGGTGGTCGCCAGCGCCACCAGGAGAGCACCGGCGAGAGGAGCGCGCGCGAGCACGATCCCGGCGGCGAGGCCGGCGAGCACGCTCGCCAGCGCGATGAGGATGCCGAAGCTTGCGGGGCCGCTCAGCGCACCGGCGTATGAGAGATAGCCGACCGGTGTGGACGCGAGGAAGAGCGCCACCGAGAACACACCGGCGCCGCGGAGCGTCCTGTTGGACCCTACGGGCCCGGTCGGATACCAGCGCCCCAACAGCACGCCCGTGGCGATACCCACGAGCTGCGGTGCGCGTCCGGCCGCGATGAACACGAGCGGCGCCGCGCACATCCCCTCCGGCCGCGACCGGTCGCAGAACAGCAACACGCCAGGCAGTCCTGTCGCGGCCTCCACCGCGACGTAGGCGAGGTACAGCCCGAGCCCCCGCCACCCGCCGGCCCGCCGGAGCACGACGCCGGCCGCGAGATGCGCGATGAACGTGGCGAGCGAGCCGAATGTCGCGCCGAGCGGCAGCCGCACGGTCTGATCGGGCCATGACGGGGCGAGGAACAACGCCAGACGGAGCACCGCACCGACCACGAGCGCGATGCCCAGCGCCGAGAGGGCCGCCCAGACCGCCGGCTCGCGGCGGATCTCGGGGAGGCGCAGCCGCGACAGCCGCGCAGCGGCACCGGGGAACTCCGCGCGCAGGACGTCGCGCATCGCGATGAGCGTACGCGCTGACGCGCTATGGAGCGGCGAGCCAGCCCGACGCAGGTCTCGACAGCCTGCCTGAGGCGACGAGCGCGTTGATGGTGGGTCGCTCCACCGGCCAGGTGAACCACGTGCGCACCTCGTCCTCGTGCGTCACCACCGCGGCGGCGACGCCGAGCACGATGAGCTCGTCGAGGGCGACGTCCTCGGTGGCCTTCCAGGGCTTCCGCCACACCTGATCCCAGCGCGACAGCACGCTGGAGTGACGATGCCCGCCCTTGCGATCCTCGACCGAGATCCCGCGCGCCACGATGGCGCCGGTCTTCTCCAGGCCCTCGCGGACCTTGCGCAGGGTGGTCGCATCGAACCCGAGCTCCGACTTGATGTCCTCGACGGTGCTCGGTCCGGCGCTCTTCAGGTACCGCACCAGCCGAGCGCGGTCATCGGCCGCCGCATCGGCCTCCTCCAGCGCGGCCCGGCAGAGCGGATCGGCGGCCCGTGCGGCCTCCGGTGAGAGGAAGAGCGTCTTCCCGCGATGGAGCTTGGTCTCGTACACGTCGTCGCGGAGCGCGATCTCCCCGCCCCAGGTCCACTTCGTCTTCGGCCACGACGCAAAGCCCTTCTTCGTGTCATCGAATGCCTCCTCGTGGGTCGCGGCGAACAGACTGGGGAGGCTGCAGTCCTGTGTGAGCGTGAGCAGACGCCGCTCGGCGAGGAACCCGAGCGCGTCGTCCAGCGTCCGCAGCTTCCGGTCCGACGTGAGCCTGCAGTCGTGGAGCCGGCGGGCGCGCAGCTCGGCTAGTGGGATCGTTTCCTCGCGTACGCGCGAGTGTCGGCATTGTCCACGAGGTCGCGCGCCGTGCGTCCGTCGAGCGGGTACGACGCGACGCCCCAGGAGAGCTCGGGCATTGGGAAGCTCCGCCCGTTCGGGAGGTCAACGATGGTCTTCTCGAGGATCTGGATCAGCCGGGTCACTACCTTCTCGGCCTCGTCGCGTGGTGTCTCGGGCATGACGATCGCGAACTCGTCGCCGCCGTAGCGCGCCGGCACATCCTCCACGCGCACGTGGCCGAGGATGCTCTGCCCCAGCAGGCGCAGCACCTCGTTCCCGGCGAGGTGCCCGTACGTGTCATTCACGCTCTTCAAACGGTCCAGGTCGAAGAATGCCACGGCGAGGGGGGTCTGGTGGCGCTCGGCACGTGCCACCTCCTCCTCGAGACGGTCGTAGAAGTAGCGGTAGTTGTGCAGGCCGGTGAGCGCATCGGTGTTCGCGGCGCGCTTGAGACGCTCGTGCAGCTCCGCGACGTCGATGGCCGCGGCGATCTGCGCGCCGACGGTCTGCATCAACGTGAGGTCGCGCTGGGAGAACGCGCCGGGCTGCGGGTGGGAGACCGCCAGGACGCCGATGGCGCGTCCCGCCGACACGAGCGGCACGATGAGCTCCGAACGGATCGTGGCGTCACCGACGTAGCGGGGGTCGAGCCGCACGTCGTCCACCAGCTGAGGGAGGCGATGCTCCATCACCCACCCGGAGATCCCGCGGCCGCCGGGGATGTGGAGCGGCGTCGCCGGCTGGATCGGCGCACCGACGACGGCCCGGACGGTGAGGTCCTCCGTGTTCTCCTCCCGCAGGAGGATGGTCAGACGCGAACCCGGAAGACCCTTCACGAGGATCCCCAGGATGCGGTCGAGCAGCTGCTGGAGGTCGAGGACCGAATGGAACTCCGGCGTGAGCTCGGCGAGGATCGCCAGCTCGCGGCTCGGGGCGCCGACCTCCTCCTCGACGGCCTGGATCGCGCCACGGCCCTCGATCATGGTCACGAATGCATCGGCCATCTCGGGGTCGTACCACGTTCCGGCGAGGCGACGGAGCTCTGCGAGGGCCGCCTCCGGCGGCAGTGCCGGCCGGTACGGCCGGTCGACGAGCATCGCGTGATAGTCCACGACGATGTGCAGCGCGCGTGCGGCACGCGGGATGGCCGCGCCCGCGAGGCGGTCCGGATAGCCCGTCCCGTCGTAGCGCTCGTTCGCGGCGCGCACGATGGGGACGACGCCCTGCAGGAACGCGATCGATTCGAGGATCCGAGCACCGAGGATGGGATGCTCCTCGAGGACCGCGCGCTCCTCACGCGTGAGCGGTCCCCGCTTGGCGAGCAGGCCGGCCGGGACGGCGATCTTCCCGATCGAGTGGAAGAGGGAGGCATAGCGGAGGTCGCGCAGCTCCTCTTCGCCGAACTCGAGACGCTGCCCGAGCGCCACCGCGTCCGCGGCCACCCGCCGCTGATGGTCCTCGCGGTACTGGTCGCGTGCCTGGATCGTGGCGGTGAGCGTGGAGACCGTGGAGAGGTAGGCATCGTCGAGCTCCCGATACAGCTCGCTCGAGCGGATCTGCGCCGCGCCGATGCCGGCGAGGACGCCGAGCAGCTCTCGCTCCTCGGCGAGGACGGGGTGCGCCTCCCGCCAGGTGACGAACAGCACGCCGACGAGGCGGTCCGCCGCGCGAAGCGGCTGGAGGAACACCGAGCGGTGGCCAAAGCGGCGCAGCATCTGGCGCGCCTGCTCGCCCTCGCCGTCGCGATCGTGCAGCTCCACACCCTCGGCGCTGTCCGCCAGGCGCGCGATGGCCGGACTCGACTTGGGCAGGGTCAGGATGTCGGTCGTGTCCTTGCCGGTCGTGTAGGAGAACTCGAGGCGATCGCCGACGTCCAGATAGATCGCCGCGGCGGACGCGCCCATGACCCGCTGGACCGACGTCGCGAAGGCCTTCACCAGCGATGCGAGCTCCTTGTGCTCCGCCAGCTCGACACCCAGGCGGTGCAGGTCGAAGAGACGCCGCGACAGCGCCGTCGTGCGCGCATACAGGTCGGCCCGCTCGATGGCGGTCGCCGCCTCGTTGCCGATCGCCGCGAGGAGCTCCAGGTCTCCCTCGTCGTACGCGTTCGCCCGCACGCTCTGGACCGAGATCGCGCCGATGGGACGTCCCTGGAGGCGCAGGGGCGCG
>DASSPF010000199.1:0-3344 GCA_035699805.1 Candidatus Limnocylindria bacterium
CTGACCGCTCAGCGCCACTTCACCCGGCCCTCCTTGTCCGAGGGCCACTCGGCATCGCCGTCGTCCACGATGATCACGAACGTCCCCGCCCAGTGCGGGGTCGGGTAGGCGGCGTCGCTCCGTTCGACGTTCAGGGTCGAGCCGTCGGGCATGCGGATGACCGCCTGATAGGCGAAGCCGTACCACCACTCGCCGCGATTCCACTCGTCCATGCCGATCGGCTGCCCGCTCTGGAACCCCGGTGTGCGGTACATGTCGGGCCGGCGGTTGGCGGTCTCAGCACGCATGTCGCCGCGCTGTGGGTCCATCACATGGACCTGCGTGATCGCGTTGACCGGGTCGTCGTAGAAGGTACCGAACGCCCCGGTGAAACCCACGAGGACGGGGTCGTGCTGTCCCGCGAGGGTGATGACGTGCACCGGCTTTCCGCTCCGCACCAGCCAGTAGACCGCCGATTTCGTGGCGTCCTCTTTCGACGAGAAACGGTAGTAGTGGTAGTTGTTCCTCGCGTCCAGGCGCTTCTGCATGGCAGCGATCGCCACAGGATCGAGCCCGGGATCGCGACTCTTGTTGTACGCCTGCCCGGCCTGGAGGATCTGAGTGGCCGTCATGGGGTCCTTGCCGGTCGTGTAGCTCTGCACGATGCGGATGCTCGCGGCGGCGCACGCGAGCGGCTCGCCCTGGGCATCCTCGAACTCGGTGAACCACTGCACGTTCGCGAGCTTGTCCGACATGGTCTTGAACTTATGTGCGAATGGGAACGTGCCGCGCGGCGTGGTGAGGACGAGCGTGGCGGTGTGATCGGTCGCGCCCCTCAGCAGTCCCTGGCAGGTCATCACGCCGGTGGTCCCCGCCGCATCCACGGTCGCGCTGCACGGGAAGCCCGGGTCGGGCGCCACGGTCACGCGCGCCGCGCTCGCCTTCTCCGTCGCGGTCCAGGACACCTTCATGAAGCGCGCCGTCTGCGTGCAGCAGGTGTCCTGCGTGAACGTCACGGTCGGGGACTTCGTAGCGGCGCTCGCCGACGCCGACGGTGTGGCGCTCGCCACGCCGCCCGCGCCATCGCCCCCGCGACCGAAGAGGAAGCCGCCGACGAGGACGGCGAACACCAGGCCCGCGCTCACCACGGCCATCTGACCGATCCGTTCGGCGCGCGTGTACATCGTCCGCATATCCTCGCATCCGGTGGAACCCCGCCCGATCGCCCCGATCCGCCACGCCCTCCAGGGCGCGAGGGCGCGCGTGCCTGCCTCGAAGAGTGTCGCGAACCGCGAGTTGGTCCTCGCCGCCCTCGCCGACGGTCGCTCGCGCATCGTCGTAGGAACAGAGGACCCCGGGGACGACGTGCGCACGATGGCCGACGCTCTCGTCGCGCTCGGTCACCAGGTCCGCTGGGAGGATGGCGCGATCACGGTCACGCCGCGGCGCGCGCCGTACGAGCGGGCGACGATCGACGCACGGGACGCCGGGACCGTGGCTCGCTTCGTGACCGCGCTCGCGGCGACGATGGACGTCGAGGTCCAGATCGACGGGTCGGCACGCATGCGGGAGCGCCCGCTCGGCGCCCTCGTCACCGCGCTGCGCACCCTCGGGGCATCGATCGACGGCAGCGCGCTCCCACTCACGATCCGTGGACCCCTTCAGGGCGGCGAGGTGACGGTGCCGGGCAATGAGTCCAGCCAGTTCGCCTCGGCGCTCCTGCTCGTGGCCGCGCGCATGCGGGACGGGTTGCGCCTGCGTATCACGGGTGACCTCGTGTCTGCCCCGTTCCTCGACATGACCATCGCGGCCCTCGCCGCGCGGGCGGTCCAGGTGGAGCGTGTCTCGCTACGCCGCCTGAACGTCGCTCCGCAGGACGTGAGGGCGCGCTCGGTGACCGTGCCCGGCGACGCCACGGCCGCCACCTACCCGGCGGCGGCGGCGGCGGTGCTCGGCGGCTCGGTGACCATCGAGAACGTGTCCGCACGCCACACCGAGGGCGGACAGGGCGACGTGCGCTTCTTCGACCTCATCGAGAAGATGGGCTGCGACGTGTCGCGCGGAGCGGGCGCGACGACCGTCCGCCGGACCGGCACGCTCACGGGGATCATCGCGAACGTCTCCGACTGCTCGGACACCTTCCCCACCCTCGCGGTCATCGCCACACAGGCGACCGCGCCGACCGAGCTCGGCGGTCTCGGCCACACGCGGCGCCAGGAATCGGACCGCATCGCCGCGGTCGCCGCGGGGATCACCGCGCTCGGCGGCCGGGTGCAGGTCTACGGCGACGCGCTGCGCATCGAACCCGCGCCGCTCCGCGGCGGGGTGGTCGACGCAGCGGGCGACCATCGCATCGCGATGGCCTTCTCCGTGCTGGGGCTGCACGTACCCGGTGTCGCGATCGACGGCGCGGCGTCGGTCGCGAAGACGTTCCCGGGCTTCTACCGCATGCTCGACGACCTCGCGCGCTGAGCCGGGAGCGAGCGCTCCGGCCAGATCAGCGGTACCTCCGAGCGCGACCGCCACCGTGGGTGATGGCCCACGTGACGGCCGCCGTCGCTAGAACAGCCGGGAGCGATCTCGATAGAGCGTGGCGGCGCAGAAGAGCAACGCGGCGACCGCGATCGCGTCGACGAGCAGGCCCTGCGTATCGATCGTCGTGCCGGCGGGGCCGCTGACGAACAGGATCGTGACGAACAGCGTCGCGACCGCCACGAGGACGACCCCGATACGGATGATGGTCCAGACCGCGCGCATCGGCCCGATGCTAGTCGAGCCGAGCCCGCACCGTGCGCGCGCGCTCGAGGACCGCGCGCAGGCCGGCCGCGTCGCGGTCCGCGATGGCCCGTTCGAGGTCGTCCAGCGCCGTCCGCAGGCGCGCGATCGCGACGACGACGTTCGCGCTGTTCGCCAGGAGCATCGCCTCCGCAAGGTCGGCACCCGTTGCCGCCAGACGCGTCGTGTCACGGAATCCCGGCCCCGCGAACGGCGCGAGCTCCGTGGCGCCATCGGCCGCGCTGACGCTGAGGGCGACGGCGAGGGCCAGCGGCAGCGCGGAGGTGAGCGCCACGACCCGGTCGTGCTCCAGCGCGGAGCACACGATAACCACGCCGCCGGCGTCCCGGGCGATCTCCCCCACCAGCGCGAGCGCGCGTGCGTCGGCGCCTGCAGCCGGCACGACGAGGAAGGACCGTCCACGGAAGAGCGCGGCATCCGCCGAGCGGAATCCGGTCGCGGTCGTCCCGGCCATGGGATGCATCCCCACGATGCGCACCGCCGCACCGAGCTCACGAGCGAACGCCTCGACCGGTCCACGGACCGACGCCACGTCGGCCAGGACGGCCTCACCCGCGCGCGGCGCGAGC
>DASSPF010000200.1:0-8059 GCA_035699805.1 Candidatus Limnocylindria bacterium
AATCCGGTCGCGGTCGTCCCGGCCATGGGATGCATCCCCACGATGCGCACCGCCGCACCGAGCTCACGAGCGAACGCCTCGACCGGTCCACGGACCGACGCCACGTCGGCCAGGACGGCCTCACCCGCGCGCGGCGCGAGCTCCGCGAGCGTGGGCAGGAGAGCGGCGATCGGCGTCGCGACGATCACCAGGTCGGCGGGCAGAAGCTCATCGAGACGCGTGACGATGCGCAGGTCCGCGCGTCGGGCCTGCTCGCAGGTGGCCGGGTCCACGTCATAGCCGGTGACCTCGTGGCGATCGCGCAGCGCCAGCGCGAGCGACCCGCCGATGAGGCCGAGCCCGGCAATGCCGACGCGCACCTAGAGCCGCACGGTCTCGCCGACCGGACGTCCGATCGCCGCGCCGACCGCGGTCGCTCTGGCCATGAGCGAAGCGAAGTTCTCGAAGGTGAGCGACTGGAAGCCGTCGGAGAGCGCGTGGTCCGGGCTGGGGTGGACCTCGATGAGCAGGCCGTCGGCTCCCGCGGCAACGCTCGCGAGGGCCACCGGCGCCACCAGATACCACTTGCCCGTACCGTGCGAAGGGTCGGCGACGACGGGGAGGTGCGTGAGCCGCTTCAACAGCGGGATCGCGTTCACGTCGAACGTGTTGCGGGTGTACTTCTCGAAGGTCCGGATACCCCGTTCGGCGAGGATGACGCCCCGGTTGCCGCGCGCGAGGACGTACTCCGCCGAGAGGAGCAGCTCCTCGATGGTGGCCGACATGCCCCGCTTGAGCAGCACCGGCTTGGGCTGCTCACCGACCGCGTCCAGCAGCGCGTAGTTCTGCATGTTGCGCGCGCCGATCTGCAGGCAGTCCGCCACGCGCGCCACCGCCTCGACATCACCGGGCGAGAGCACCTCGGTGACGATCCGCAGGCCCGTCTCCTCGCGGGCCTCCGCCAGCAGCGCGAGACCGTCCACCCCGAGCCCGCGGAACGCGTAGGGCGACGAGCGGGGCTTGAACGCGCCGCCGCGCAGCAGGACGGCACCCGCGTCACGCACCGCATGCGCGGTCGCGAGCAGCTGGTCGCGCGACTCGACCGAGCAGGGACCGGCCATCACCGCGATGGGCGACGACCCACCCACCGGCACGCCCCCGATGCGCACGATGGTGTCCTCGGCGATGACCTCCCGCGACGCGAGCTTGAACGGCCGGCTCACCGGGACGACCTCGGCCACGCCCGGGAGGCTCTCGACCGCCTCGGCCGCCTCGCGGGAGGTGGCGCCGAAGGTCCCGATGGCCATGCGCTCCGCACCCGGGAGCGGGACCGGCGTGATGCCGAACTCGCCGATCCGCGCGACGACGGCGTCGATCTCGGCCTGTGACGCGCCACGCTTCATGACGACGAGCATTACGAGCCGCCCGCGGTGTCGCCGGGGAGGTCCACCGCCCACGCCGGCCGGAGCACCCGCGCACCGCGCAGGAAGGCGTGGCGGACGTCGCGCTGGGCCACGTTCGTGTTCCAGGCGATGAGCACTCGCACGCACAGCCCGAGCGCCCCGGGCACCGGGATCTCCCGTCCGCAAATCAGGGGGACGTCGTGCCAGCCCAGGCCGGCGCGCGCCGCATCGGCGGGGAACGCCGCATCGAGATCGGGCGTGACGGTGAACGAGATATACGCGATATCGTCGGGCCGGAGCGCGTTCTGATCTCGCAGCACGCGCAGCAGCTCGAGGGTGCCCTCGAAGATGGCGTCATGGTCGTTGGCGCGGACGGTCGTGGCGCCGCGGATGCCCCGTACGGTCGTCATGACCGTCCAGCCTCGCGCAACGCGGCCACGAATGCACCAAGGGCCGCGGCGCGGCCCTCCGGGGGCGCGGCGGCGACCGCGTCGAGCGCGGCGCTGCCCACCACAACGCCGTCGGCGACGCCGCGAAGGGCGCGCACGTGCGCCGGGGTGCCGATCCCGAAGCCGACAGCCACCGGGAGCGGCGTGTGGGCGCGCACCCTCGACACCAGGTCCGGCACCAGCGGGCTGACGGCGGCGCGCGCGCCGGTGACACCGGTGAGCGAGACGCAGTACACGAAGCCACGCGCTCGGGATGCCAGCCGGGCGATCCGCGCCTCGGGTGTGGTCGGCGCAAGGAGATCGATCCGGGCGAGCCCGCGCGGCACGAGGACACCGTCAAGCTCCGCGCTCTCCTCGACAGGCATGTCGGGCACGATGACCCCGGCCACGCCCGCATCGGCCAGGGCCGCCGCGAGGCGCTCGTACCCATAGCGCAGGAACGGATTGGTGTAGCCCATCAGCAGCACCGGTACGTCGCGATCGCGCACGAGCGACGCGCCTACGGCGATGCACTCCGCGAGCGTCACGCCCGCGGCGAGCGCCGTGGTCGCGGCACGCTGGACCGTGGTGCCGTCGGCGAGCGGGTCGCTGAACGGCACGCCGAGCTCGATCACGTCCGCGCCGCCGTCCACCGCGGCGCGCAGGAGCGCCGGCGTCGACGCGCGGTCCGGATATCCGACGACCAGATAGAGCACGATGGCGAGGCGCCGCTCGCGGCGAGCGCGCGCGAACGCCGCCTCGAGGCGCGCGACGCCGCCGTCCACCCGGGTAGCGCTCACGACCGCGCCATCACCGTCTCGAGGTCCTTGTCGCCGCGGCCCGAGAGACACACCAGGACATCGAGGTCGGCGCCATGGCGCTCGCGGATGTGCGCGAGGTCGGCGATCGCGTGCGCGGGCTCCAGCGCGGGGATGATGCCCTCGGCACGCGCGAGGAGACGGAACGCCGCGAGCGCCTCGGCGTCGGTCCGCGAGACGTACTCCACGCGCCCGCTCGCGTGGAGCGCCGCGTGCTCCGGCCCCACCCCCGGGTAGTCCAGGCCCGCCGAGATGGAGTGCGTCTCGGTGATCTGACCGTCGTCGTCCTGGAGGACGTAGCTCCGCGTGCCGTGGAGCACACCCTCGCGCCCGCCGCCGATGGATGCGGCGTGCCGGCCGCTGGCGATGCCCTCGCCACCCGCCTCCACGCCGCGCAGGCGCACCGCCTCGTCGCCGAGGAACGCGGCGAACATCCCGATGGCGTTCGAGCCGCCGCCGACGCAAGCCACCACCACGTCGGGCAGGCGTCCGCGCCGCTCGAGATGCTGCGCGCGAGCCTCGCGCCCGATGACCGACTGCAGCTCGCGCACGATGGCCGGGTATGGATGCGGCCCGATCGCCGAGCCGAGGAGGTAGTACGTCGTCCCCACGTTCGTGACCCAATCGCGGATGGCGTCGTTCACCGCGTCCTTGAGCGTGCGGCTGCCGTCCGTCACCTCGCGGACCTCGGCCCCGAGGAGCCGCATGCGGAACACGTTCGGCGCCTGACGGCGCATGTCCTCGCTGCCCATGTAGACCACGCACTCGAGCCCGAGGAGCGCGCAGGCCGCCGCGCTCGCCACACCATGCTGGCCCGCGCCGGTCTCGGCGACGATGCGCCGCTTCCCCATCCGCTGGGCGAGCAGCGCCTGGCCGAGCGCGTTGTTGATCTTGTGCGCACCGGTGTGCGCGAGGTCCTCGCGCTTCAGCGCGACGGCCCGCAGACCGGTCGCGGCCGCCAGACGCGGCGCGTCGGTGAGCGGCGTCGGCCGGCCGACCCACTCGCGCAGCATCCGGTCGAGCTCCTGCGTGAACGCCTCATCGGCGCGCGCGTCCGCGAACGCCTGCTCGAGCTCGGCGACCGCAGGCATGAGCGTCTCCGGCACGTACTGCCCACCGAACCGCCCGTAGCGACCGTTCATCGACCGCCCACCGCGGGTGCGGCGCGCTCGATCGACGCCAGCGTCCGAATGAGCGGCGCCGGATCGGCCGCGCGCATGAGCGCCGTCCCCACCAGCACCGCATCCACGCGTGCGGGCAGCAGGCGCGCGTCCTCGGCCGACGCGATGCCCGATTCGGCGACGAAGAGCTGCTCCCCCCGCACGAACGGCGCGAGCAGGTGGGCGCGCCGCGGATCGATCGCGCCCGGCTCGCGCAGGTCGCGCGCGTTCGCCCCGACGACCGCGGCGCCCGACGCGACCGCCCGGCCGAACGCGGCCGGCTCGTGGGCCTCCACCAGCGCGCCCATCCCGAGCTCGCGCGCCAGCGCGACGAACCGGCGCAGCTCCGCGTCCGTGAGCGCCTCGGCGATGAGCAGCACCGCGTCGGCCCCGGCCGCGCGCGCCTCGGCGATCTGGTGCTCGTCGACGATGACGTCCTTACAGAGCACCGGCACGCGCACCGCGGCGCGTACCGCCTCCAGATCCGCGAGCGATCCACCCCAGTGCCGCGGTTCGGTCAGCACCGAGATCGCCGTCGCGCCGCCCTCGGCATCCGCCACATAACTGCTCGCCTGGGCCGCGGGATCCACCGCGGCCGCGAGCGGTCCGTCCGCGGGCGAGACCCGCTTCACCTCGGCGATGACCGCCAGACGACCCGCCTGTCTGCGCCGCCGCAGCGCCTGCGTGAACACGTCGTCGCCGACCGTGCCGGGGTCGGGCACCTCGCGCGGCTGTGCCTCGCGCGGTGAGCGGCGCTCACGCGCCGCTGCGGCGTCCGCGCGCCGCTCGGCGACGACGCGCTCGAGGAAGCTCATGCGACGGTCACCTCCGACGCGCCCAGCCGCTGGCTCGTCGCGACGAGTCGCTCGAGCCGCTCACGCGCTTGGCCCGAGTCGATGGACCGCGCGGCCGCCACGGTCCCTTCGCGGACGCTGTCCGCCAGGCCGGCCACGTAGCATGCGACGCCCGCATTGAGGAGCACCGCGGTGCGCGCGCCACCCGCCGCACCGGCGAGGACCTCGCGCGCCACCCGGGCGTTGGTGGCCGCGTCGCCGCCGGCGATCTCGCTCCGCGGTGCCCTCGCCAGGCCAAGCTCCTCCGGCGTCAGCCCGGTCTCCCTGATGACGTCGGCACGGACCTCCCACACCAGGGTGCCATCCGACGGGCTCACCTCATCCAGCCCATCCGCCCCGTGGACCACCAGGGCGTGGTCCACGCCGAGCTCGGCGAGGGCGCGCGCCATGACCGGCCCGAGGGCGGCGCTCGGGACGCCGAGCACGTAGCGGCGCACGCCCGCGGGGCTCGCGAGCGGGCCGAGCAGGTTGAACACCGTGCGGATTCCCAGCTCCCGGCGGACGGGCGCGGCGTGGCGCATCGCAGGGTGGTATCGCGGCGCGAACATGAAGCCGATCCCGGCCTCCGCCACGCAGGCCGCGACCGCGTCCGGCCCGAGGTCGATGCGCACCCCGAGTGCCTCGAGCACATCGGCGCTCCCGCAGGCGCTCGAGGCAGCACGATTGCCGTGCTTGGCCACACGCGCGCCCGCGCCTGCGGCGACGAGCGCGGCGAGGGTGCTGATGTTGATGCTGTGCGAGCGGTCGCCGCCCGTGCCGACCACATCGATGGCACCCTCCGGTGCCACGACGCGCACCGCGTGCGAACGCATCGCCGAGGCGAATCCGGCGATCTCGTCCGCGCTCTCGCCACGCACGTGCAGAGCGGCGAGCAGCGCGCCGAGCTGCGCGGCCGTCGCCGCCCCGGCCATGACCTGCGTCATCACCGCTTCCGCCTCGCGGCGCGTGAGCGATCGGCCCGCGACGACGGCGCCGAGCGCCTCACGCGTGTCCACAGAAGTTCTCCAGCATGCGCATCCCGTCGGCGGTCAGGACCGACTCCGGATGGAACTGCACGGCCTCGAGCGGCAGGGCCGCATGCCGCAGACCCATGACCACACCGTCATCCGCTCGCGCGCTCACGATGAGCTCCGCGGGCAGGCTCGCCTCTTCGACCATGAGCGAGTGGTAGCGCGTGGCCAGGGTGGGCAGCGGGATGCCGCGGAACACGCCGCGTCCATCGTGATGGACGGGACTGGTCTTTCCATGGCGCGGCCGCGGCGCCCGCACGACGCGCGCCCCGAACGCGATCGCCATGCACTGAAGCCCCAGACAGACGCCCAGCGTGGGGATCCCCGCGGCGGGCGCGGCGCACACCAGCGCCGGAGAGCGGCCCGCGGTCTCCGTCCGCCCGGGGCCGGGCGAGATGACGAGCCGGTCCGGGCGCGTCTCGAGGGCGCCGTCGAGCGCCGGGTCGTCGGCGCGGACGACATCGACCGTCGCGCCGAGCGCGGTGAAGGCCTGCGCGAGGTTGAAGGTGAACGAGTCGTAATTGTCCACGAGCAGCACCCGCGTCATGCGAGCAGCCCCCCGCCCGACGCCAGCTCGACCGCACGCAGGAGCGCGCCCGCCTTCTGGCGCGTCTCGGCCTCCTCGGCGGCCGGATCCGAGTCGGCGACGATCCCCGCGCCGGCCTGGATACGGCAGACCCCGCCCGCGATGACCGCGGTGCGGATCGTGATGCACGTGTCGAGCGCGCCATCGAATCCCAGGTACCCGACGGCTCCGGCGTAGGGTCCGCGCCGGTCGCGCTCGAGCTCCGCGATCCGCTCCATGGCGCGGATCTTCGGCGCGCCGGACACCGTCCCCGCCGGGAAGCACGCGCGGAAGGCGTCCAGGGCGTCCTGTCCCTCGGCCAGCGCGCCCTCCACGACGGAGGTGAGGTGCATGACGTGCGAGAACCGGTCGACCCGCATGAGCTCGCGGACGCGCACGCTGCCGCCGCGCGCAACGCGGCCGATGTCGTTCCGCGCAAGGTCGACGAGCATCACGTGCTCCGCCCGCTCCTTCTCCGACGCGAGCAGCTCCTGCTCGCGCAGCGCGTCCTCGGCGTCGTCGCGCCCGCGCGGCCGGGTGCCGGCGATGGGGTGCATGACCACGCGGCCGCCCTCCACGCGCACGAACGGCTCGGGCGACGCACCGACGAGCGTCGCGCCCGGCGTCTCGAGCAAGAACATGTACGGGGACGGATTCACGTGCCGCAATGCCCGGTAGAGCGCGAGGGGCTCCGGGCTGGGCCGCACGTCGAAGCGCTGCGAGAGCACCACCTGATAGCAGTCGCCGTCGGCGATCAGCTCGCGCGCGGCACGCACCCGCTCCAGGTACTCGGCGGCGGTGCCGTTCGCCTCGACCGTCAACGCTCCGCCGCTGCCGGCGGCGAGCGGCGGAAGCGGCGCGTCGAGCGCGCTGAAGACGCGGTCGATCGTCCGCTCTGCGGCACCCGGCGACGCCGGGTCGTCGTGCGCGAGCACCTGGAGGGTATGGCGCAGGTGGTCGAACGCGATGACCGTGTCGTAGATCGCGAAGTGCGCATCGGGCAGCCCGTGCGGATCGACCGGCGCGGCCGGGATGCGCTCGAACGCGCGCGCGAGCTCGTACGAGACGTAGCCCACGGCGCCGCCCGAGAAGCGCGGCAGCGCGCTCTGGGGCGCGCGGCGGAAGCGACCCATGAGCTCCCGAAGCGTCACGAGCGGGTCGGCCGCCGGCTCGTCGCGCGTCACCCCGCCCTCCTCGATCCGCGCGGTGCCGGGGCGGAAGGTCACGCGGGCTCTGGGTGCGACGCCGATGAAGGAGAAGCGGCCCATCCGCTCACCGCCTTCGGCGGACTCGAAGAGGAACGCCCCTCCGAGGCCGCGCAGCTTCGCGAACGCCGAGACCGGCGTCTCGAGGTCGGCCAGGCGCTCGCGCACCACCGGCACGAGATCGACCGCCCGCATCGCCGCTATCGCCATCGCCGCCTCCTTTCCGCGCCGGAAATGAAAGACCCTCGCTCCCGACATCGGGACGAGGGTCGTGGTGCCACCCGAGCTTGCCGGCGCATGACCGCCGGCCTCTGCCTCCACCTTCATGGAGCGCCCCGTGATAACGGTGGGCCTCCGGCCAGGCCTACTCGGCGATCCGTGCACCGGCGCAGCCGGCACGCGGAGGTCCTTTCAGCCCGGCGTCTTGCGGGATCCATTCCGCCTGCCCGACCCACCCGGCTCTCACCAGCTCCGGTTCGCTTTTGGGCCTGGACCGGCGTACTCGTTCCCGCTCGAACGACGTTCACCGAAGCCTAGCGAAACCGGCCATTTTTCGCCAGCGCCGCGCCCACCTTCGGTGGCGAGCGGCCGCTTCCTAGAGTGAGAGGGGTGCGTAACCTCCGCGCCTCCGGACGTC
>DASSPF010000201.1:0-22491 GCA_035699805.1 Candidatus Limnocylindria bacterium
GACACCGAAGGACCGCACGCGGGCCGAGACGTCGTACGGCGAGCCCCTGCCGGTCGCGTTCACCGACGACGAGCGCTATCGCGAGGCCGCGGCGTCCGCCGGCCTGCCGGGCGAGCCGCCGTACACGCGCGGCGTGCAGCCGACGATGTATCGCGGCCGGCTCTGGACGATGCGCCAGTACGCGGGCTTCGGCACGGCCGAGGAGACCAACGCCCGCTTCCGCTCGCTCCTCGCGCAAGGGCAGACCGGCCTCTCCGTGGCCTTCGACCTTCCGACGCAGATGGGCTACGACCCCGACGACCCGCGCGTGGCGGGCGAGGTGGGGAAGGTCGGCGTCTCCATCAGCACGATCGACGACATGCGGCGCCTCTTCGAGGGCATCCGCCTCGCCGACGTGACGACCTCGATGACCATCAACGCGACCGCGCCCATCCTCCTCGCGCTGTACATCGTGGCCGCCGAGGAGCAGGGCGCCGCCGCGGCGTCGCTGGGCGGCACGACGCAGAACGACATCCTGAAGGAGTACATCGCGCGCGGGACGTACATCTATCCGCCGCGTCCCTCCATGCGCCTGGCCACCGACCTCATCGCGTACTGCGCGACCGAGATGCCGCGCTGGAACCCCATCTCGATCAGCGGCTACCACATCCGGGAGGCCGGCTCGAGCTCGGTCCAGGAGCTCGCGTTCACCTTCGCCGACGCGATCGCGTACGTCGAGAGCGCGCGCGACCGCGGCCTCGCGGTGGAGCGGTTCGCGCCGCAGCTCTCCTTCTTCTTCGCGGCGCACGCCACGCTCATCGAGGAGGTCGCGAAGTTCCGCGCAGCGCGCGGCATCTGGGCGGCGATCCTGCGCGACCGCTTCGGCGTCCGCGACGCCGACGCGCTGGCGCTGCGTTTCCACACCCAGACCATGGGCTCCACGCTCACCGCGCAGCAGCCGCTGAACAACATCGTGCGGACGGCCATCGAGGCGCTCGCCGCGGTGCTCGGCGGCACGCAGTCGCTGCACACCAACTCGTACGACGAGGCGCTGGCGCTGCCGAGCGAGGAGGCGGCGCGCATCGCGCTCCGCACGCAGCAGATCATCGCCGAGGAGTCCGGTGTCGCCGACACTGTGGATCCGCTCGGCGGCGCGTACGCCATCGAGTCGCTCACCGCGGACATCAGCGCACGCGTGCATGCTGAGATCGCGAAGATCGACGCGCTCGGCGGAGCGCTCGCCGGCATCGAGCAGGGCTACCAGATGCGGGAGATCGAGGACTCGGCATACCGGCAGCAGCGCGCGGTCGAGTCGAAGGAGCGCATCGTCGTCGGCGTGAACGCCTTCACCGCCGATGGAAGCGAGTCGTCTCCGGAGCTGCTCCGGGTCGACGAGGCGAGCGCGCGCCGCCAGGCCGACCGGGTGCGCGCGGTGCGCGAGCGGCGGGACGCGGCGCGCGCGGCAGGGGCCCGTACGGCGCTGGTCGCGGCCGCCCGCGGCACGGCCGACCTCATCGCGCCGATCATCGAGTGCGTCCGCGCCGAAGTGACGCTCGGCGAGATCTGCGCCGACCTGCGCGGCGTGTTCGGCGCGTTCGAGCCGCGCCGGCCGTGAGCGCGCTGGCCGATGCCGGTCCGCTCCACCACGTGGGGATCGCCGTCCCGTCGCTCGACGCGGCGATCCCGTTCTACCGCGACACGCTCGGGTACACGATCGGCGCCGTGCACGCCATGACCGAGCAGCGCGTGCGCGTGGTGTTCGCGACGAAGGGGAGCTCGCGCGTCGAGCTGCTCGAGCCGACCGACGCGGAGTCCGGCGTCGCGCGCTTCGTCGCCGAACGCGGACGGGCCACCCTGCACCACCTGTGCTTCGAGGTCGCGGATCTGCGTGGGACGCTCGCGCGTCTGGCTGCTGCGGGCTGCGAGCTCATCGATACCGCGCCACGCCGCGGTGTCGAAGGCATGGTCGCCTTCCTCCATCCTCGCTCCGCCGAGGGCGTGCTCATCGAGCTCCTCGAGGTCGCTCGTTAGCATTGAGCGGATGACGCGACCGCGCATCGCCCTCACCGTCTCCGCCGCGCCGACCGCCGCGAACCTGGCCGCGCGCGCCCGCTACGTGAAGGCGCTCACCGACGCCGGCGCGGACGTGGTCGTGCTCGAGCCCGGCGACCGCGTCCCGGACGACATCGCGGCGGTCTGCTTCTCGGGTGGCGGGGACATCGCGCCGGACCGCTATGGCGAGACCGACCTGGACCGGGTCTGCGAGAACGTCATCCCGGAACGTGACGAGCTCGAGCTGTCGCTCGCGCGCCGGGCCCTGGACGCCGACCTGCCGGTCCTGGGCATCTGCCGTGGCTTCCAGCTCCTGAACGTCGCCCTGGGCGGCCGGCTGGCCATGGACGTCAAGGGGCATCAGGCCAGAGGTGATGAGGTCATCGAGCACCGCCTCGTCATCGGCGAGGCCGACTCGCGTCTCGCGCGGGTGAGCGGGGCGCGCGAGCTGCGGGTGAACTCACGACACCACCAGGCCGTCACTCCCGACCGTCTTGCGCCGGCGCTGCTCGCGACCGTGCTGCACGATGGTCTGGTCGAGGCCTTCGAATCCCGCTCGCATCGCTGGGTCGTCGGCGTCCAGTGGCATCCGGAGCGCACCGCCGAGGTCGACGAGCACGCCGCGCGCATCTTCGACGCCTTCGTGGCGGAGGCCGCGCGCTCGCCGATCACCAGCCCGTGAGCACGGCGACCGGGCTCGTCGCCACGGTCGACGTCGCGCGCGAAGCGAGCGATCACCGCATCGGGCCCCGGGCCGACGGCTCCGACCTCCAGGTCGCTGCCGGGCGGCCGCTGCGGCTCGCGCTCCTCGGCGGCCGCAGCGATGCCACGCTCGTGGGCGGCCGCGCGGCTGCGCTCGCGGCGTGCGCCGACGTCGTGCTGACGATCCGCGGCGATGCGCGCTCAACGCTGGTGGAGCGGGCGGCCGCACTGCGCGATGCGCGTCCGACGACGGTGCTCCTGACCGCTGACGGGCAGGACGGATCCGCGCTCGTCGATCTCGCCGAAGCGCTCCGTCTCGGCTGCGCGTCGGATCGGCCCGCGGTGCTCGTCGCGGGCCACGAGAACGCCCGCCGGCCCGTGCTCGCTGCGCTCGCGGGTCTGCCGGTGGAAGCCATGCCGGACGCCGCGACGAGCGCCGGCCGTGATGCGATCGTCGCGCGGCTGCGCGCCATGCGGCGGGATGGCGGATCGCTCGTGCTGCGCGACGAGTCGGTCGACGCGGCGGCGCGGGCGGTCGCGAGCGCGACCGGACGCGCCGCGGTCATCGCCGACGTGAGCGGCACGACCAGCTCGCTCGCGTACGCGAGCGCCTCCGGGGCGGTCACCGCGGTCCACGCGCACCTCGGCGTCGGGGCGTCCGCGGATCGCGTCGTCGCCGGCGGCGGGCTCGATCGGGTGCGGCGGTGGATGCCGCGCGCTGTCGACGGGCCTGCGCTCCTCGAGCGCGTCTTCAACCGGGCGCGCTGGCCCGATGCGGTCGCCGCGACGCCGCAGACGCTGGCCCTGGAGATGGCGCTCGCGCGCGAATGCCTGCGGCGCCTGCTCGCCGAGGCCGAGCGGGCGGAGGTGGCGTTCGGCGCCGCGCGATCGGCACCGCTCATCGTGTGTACCGGTCAGCTCGCGCGGTTCCCGCGCGCCGCGCAGACCGTGCTGGTCGCCGTGGACGCGCTCGCGCCCGAGACGGTGCAGGTCATCGCATGGGAGCGGCCCGATGCCCTCATCGCCGCAGGCGCCATCGCGTCGCGCACCCCGGCCGACGTGATGAGCGCGCTCACGCCGCTCGCGCTCGTCGCCAGTCTGGCCCCCCGGCGCGTCATGACCGTGCGGGTCTCCGATGCGTCGGGCGCGGTGGAGCAGCGTGTCGGCCGCGGTGCGTTCCTCCTCGTCCCCACGCGGGGTGCCGTGGAGCTCACGGTCCAGGGGATCGCGAGTGCCACGACCTCTGAAGCGCTGGCACTCGGCGTGGTCATCGACGCGCGCGGCCGGCCGCTCGAGCTCCCGCCGCGGGACGCCGAGCGCCTCCCGGCGGTGGGGCGCTGGGCCGCGGCGGTGGACGCGCTGCCGCCGGAGGCCGAGCGATGAGCTGGCGCTACGGCGAGTGGCGCGCGGCCCACGCCCTGCCGATCGGGGTGCTGACCCGCGCCGGCGAGGGGAGCGAGGTCCGCGCGGGCGACATCATCGCCCACGGGACGACGTATGGGACGCCGCAACGCGTCGCGGCGGCGCGCCGCCTGGGAATCGCCGCCGCGGACCTGCCGCGGGTGATGCGGGTGTCCAGCGGCGCGGAGGTCGAGCGCGGGACGATCATCGCGCGCACCGGTCGGCGCTTCGCCCGCGCCGTGAGCGCCCCGATCGACGGCCGCATCGCGCACGTGCGCGCCGACGGCGATCTCGAGATCGCTCCGGTCGTCGATCGCTGGACCGTCCGCTCGACGCTCGACGGACGGGTGACCCGCTCCGACGAGGGCACGATCGTGGTGGAGGGCGCGGCGTGGGGGCTGCAGGCGGTGGCCGCGTACGGGCCCGATGCCACGGGAGATCTCGCGCTCGCCGTGGACGGCGCGGGCGACGAGCTCCAGCCCACGCGCGTCGATGTCCGCCTGCGCGGCCGCATCATCGTCGGCGGGGCGCGCGGTGCCGCCGAGGCCATCACCCGCGCGCACGCCTGCGGCGTGGGTGCGGTCGTCGCCGGCGCGGTACCGGCAGGCGGCCTGCGCGTGGTCTTCGGCGAGGACGTCAGCGCCCGCGGGCGCAGCACGCGAGCCGACGCGCCGACGGTCCTCTGCCTCCTCGGCTTCGGCGCAGCGCCGCTGCCTGCGGCGATCTTCGGCCCGCTCGCGGCGTTCGCCGGCGCCCGTGCCGCCGTCCACACCGCGAGCGCGCGGCTCTTCGTCTTCGCGGCCCCCGACGCGGTACGGGCCGAGACCGCGCTGCCGTCGCTCGCACTCGCCCCCGACTGGGGATCGGTGCGCGTGCTGGAGGGACCGGCGGTGCTCTCGGCCGAGACGCGGTTCGCGAGCGAGATCACCGGCCCTGCCGTCGCGACGCCCGACGGCGCGGTCCCCGCCGCGAACGTGAGGAGCCTCGCGGCGACCCCGATCGCCGACTAAGGAGCCTCGCGCGCTCCGAGGCCCGACGCGAGCCAGGCCGCTCCCGCGCGGTCCAGCGTTCGGACGGCCGCGGTGAGCACCGGCTCCGCCGGCCGAAGGTCCGGTCGCACGCGGCGGATCGCCCAGAGCACGACGGCGCTGGTGAGGCCCATGCCGCGCTCGCCGAGCTTCGCCGCTGAAGCCGCCAAGGGCTCATCGACCGCCGTCCCGTCGAGCGCGCGAACGCAGGCGTCGAGGAGATCGCCCTCGCCGGCGTGCCCATCGAAGCCGGCGAGCGCGTCACGCATCGCGGCTAGACGGGCCCGTTGCCGCGCGAGCAGGAGCACCGCCGCAGCGGACGAGAATCCCCGGCAGAGCAGTGTCAGCGAGCGGTCCCCCAGTGACATCCGCTCGGCGACCGTACGCATCAGCAGAGCGGTGGCGCGACAGTCGTCGTCCGCTCCCGCCCAGGCCTGCGCGAGGGCGGCGTAGGAAAGCGCCGGGACCGCCCACTGCGGGTCGTCCTGCCGGACCGCGCGGTCGGCCAGTCCCAGCAGGAGCGCCGTTCCCTGGCTGGTCGGTCCCGTCCGCGATGCGGCGACGAGCGCTTCGAGCGCGCGCACCCACGCGACGTTCGTGTCCGCGGCGGCGTCGCCCACGACGCCGAACGTGCCATCGGCGGGCCATGCGCCGGAGGCGAACGTGTGGAAGGCTCGGTACGCGGCGATCTGCGTCGCGCCGTAGCCATAGCGCCGGGCGAACTCGGCAGCGCGCTCGATGCGGATGAAGCGGCGGCGCTCGGGCTCCACCTGGAGCGCGTAGCCGATCCCGCTCGCGTGCGCCCGCGCGATCGTCTCTGCGGCGCGTGCCCCGCGAGCGATCGCCGCGGCCTCGTCCACGAGCACGAGCGCGGACGTCGGTGACACGGACGCCTCGCATGAAGCGATGGTCAGGAGCGCGCCCGCCGCGGTGGCTCGCGCGAGAGCGGCCGACGCGACCGCGCGCGCCCGCTCCGCCCACGCGCGCGCCTCCACCGTGTCGCCGCGCGTCGCCAGCGCGCTCGCATACCACTCGAATGCCTTCGCCTTCACGGCGCTGTCGTCCCGCTGCTCCACCAGCTCCACCGCGCTGCGCGCGAGCTCGAGATCGCCCGCCGCGTCGCCCATCAGGCGGCGCGCCTGCCCGGCGATGTGCATGAGGTCGATGCGGGAGGCGGAGTCGTCGTTCGCCGGCAGGAGGGCCAGGCCGCGCTCCGCGGCCGACCTCGCCTTCACGTGGTCGGACGCGAGGTAGGCGCGCGCCAGGCCCAGCAGGTGGGACACCGTCGGTCGATCGGAGGAGCGGATCGCGGCCTCGAAGTGCGCGATGGCCTCGGTCGCGGCGTTCACCGCGAGGTCCGCGGCGCCGGCGGCCTCGTAGGCGCGTGACGCGCCCGCGCGGTCTCCGCCCGCGCTCAGGTGCTCGGCGACGATCGCGGGAGGCGCGCCCGCCTCCGAGAGCGCGTCGGCCACGAGGAGGTGGAGACGCTGCCGTTCCGGCAGGAGCAGCTCGTCATAGATGACCTCACGGGTGAGCGCGTGCCGGAAGGCGAAGCCCGCGTCCGGCGTCTCGCGCCGCTCGACGAGCAGCTGCTCGTCCACCGCGAGCCGCAGGTCCCCGGTCAGGTCCGTCTCGGCCACGGCACGCACGGCGCGGAGCGTGTCGTAGCGGAATGCCGCCCCGATCACCGACGCCGCGGCCAGCGTGGCGTGCGCGCTGGGTGGGAGCCGTTCGAGCCGGGCGACGACGAGCTCGCGCAGCGTCTCCGGCAGGCGCAGCTCGGTGCGCTCGCCACGCTCCCAACCCGCATCGGATCGCCGCACGAGGGCGCCGGATTCCGCCAGCGACTTCAGGAGCTCCTCCGTGAACAGCGCGTTCCCCTCGCTTCGCGCGTAGATGGCCTCGCGCATCTCCGGCTCGAGCGGCACGCCCCGCAGGGTCGCCTCGATGAGCTGGTCCGTCTCGCCGCGGCTGAGCGGACGAAGCGCGATGGAGCGCGCCATCCCCGTCCGCACGAGCTCGCGTGTGAGCGCGGAGAGCGGATGTCGGCGCTGCACCTCGTCCGATCGGTACGTCACCAGCAGCGCAACCGGGACGGGCCGCAGCTCCGGTGCGAGCTGTCGCAGCAGCGCGATCGACGCTTCGTCCACCCAGTGGAGATCCTCCAGGACGACGAGGAGCGGCGCCTGTCGTCCCAGGCCCTGCAGGAGCTCGATGAACGCGCGCGCGATGCGGTGCCGCTCGAGCGGCGAGTCCACCGCGCTCGGTGCTCGCCCCAGCTCCGGGAGCAGCTGGGCGAGGTCGGGCGCGAGCCGCTCGATGACCCCGCGGAGGTCCTCACCGCGATACCCCGATCGCAGCGCCGCCAGGAACGGTGCGTACGGGAGACCGCTCTCCCATTGCACGGAGGCGCCGGACAGGGTGCCGTATCCGCTCGCCTGCGCTGCCCGTGCGGTCTCGCGCGCGAACGCGCTCTTACCCACGCCCGGGTCGCCCGAGACGAAGATGAGGCCACCGTGTCCGAGCGCCGTCTCGGACAGGATCGAGCGAACGTCATCCATCTCGGTCGCGCGCCCCACGAGCACGGGGCACACCAGCTGTTCGGGAGCGGTGCGACGCGAAAGATCCGCGGCCGGTGGTGCGAGCGGGACCACGTCGGCCGTCCCGGTGGCGGCGGCACCGAAGGCGACGCTCCAGACATGGATCGATTCGCTCACGCCCTTCAGCGTGACGCTGCCCCGATCGATCAGCCGGTGCGCGTGCCCGGTGCGCACCAGCCCGCGCGCGGTGTCGCTCACCAGCAGCTCGCCCGCCGCCGCCTTGCTCGAGAGCCGACTCGCGACGATGACGGCCCCGCCGACGTACTGGTCGTCGTACGCGACGGTATCGCCCGCATGGATACCCGCGCCGATGCGCAGCGGCCGCTCCGGGTAGCGGCGGTTGTGGACCTCGACCTGCTCGAGGATGGCCACGGCGCAGTCCAGTGCGGGTACGGCGGATTCGAAGACGATGTAGAAGGAGTCGCCCTCGGTCTTGATCTCGGCGCCGTCGGTCCGCGCGACCTCACGACGGACGATCGTCCGGTAGTCGCGCAGCAGCCGGGCCGCTGCCACGTCGCCGTGCGCCTCGACGAAGCGCGTGTAGTCACGGAGATCCGTGAAGAGGAACACGCGGGTGACACGGGGCTGGGATCCCGCTCGTCTGGTCCTGCGGGCCATCGGAAGATGCTAGAGGGAGGAGGCGGGGTTGGTTACCATTCCTCCATGCCCATGTACATGGACGTGCACTACCGCGTCGAGGGGCTCACGGCCAAGGACATCGCCGAGTCGCATCGTCTCGATCTGGCCATGGCCGACCGCCATGGCGTGCGCTGGCTCAACTACTGGTTCGACGAGTCCACCGGGAAGGTCTTCTGCCTCTGCGAAGCTCCGAGCGCCGAGGCCGAGGAGAACTGCCACCGGCAGGCACATGGGCTCATCGCGGACGAGATCATCGAGGTCAGCGAGTACGGCGACGACGCGGACGCCGGCCACGGTCCGCTCTGCATGGACATGCACTTCCGGGTGGAGGGTCTCAAGCCCGAGGAGATCGTCGAGGCGATCAAGTTCCACGTGGAGGCCGGCGCGAAGCATGGCGTGCAGTGGCTCAAGGCCTGGTACGACGCACGGTCGGGGCGCCTCTTCTGCCTGTCGCAGTCGCCGACCACCGATGCGCACGTGGCCGTGCACGGCGAGGCCGGGCTCATCGTCGACGAGATCACGCAGGTGACCGAAGGCGTCCCGCGCGGCGACCATCCCGAGCCCCCTCGCCCGTCATCCCAGGGACCGCGCTAGCCTCAGGCAGGCCCATGGCGAAGAAGCGGCGCGCCGACCGCGCGGCCGAGAAGCGCCGCGCGGCGTTCCTCGAGCAGCAGCAGAAGATCCGGCGTCGGCGCACCGTCATGGGCATGCTCGCCCTGGTGACGCTCGCGGTCGCGCTCCTCGGTTGTGGCGGTCTGCTGAGCGCGAGCTGCGGGATCGTCGGCACGGTCGCCATGGTCGGCTCCGCCGCGTTCCTCGGCTCGTCGATCGGGCTCACCATCCGGCTCATCCTCGACCGGCGCCGCTTCGCGCGCGAGACGACGCCGTGATGCCGATCGATCTGGTGAGCCAGTCCTCTCTGCACACCGAGCGCATCGGCGAGCGCCTCGCGCGCCTGGCTCGCCCGGGCGACGTGCTCGCGCTCTGGGGTGAGCTCGGTGCGGGAAAGACGGTGCTGGCGAAGGGGGTCGCGAGCGGACTGGGGCTCGAGGCGGGCGAGGTGTCCAGCCCGACGTTCATCATCCTCCACGAGCATTACGGTGGACGCATGCCGCTCTTCCATCTCGACCTCTACCGCCTCGAAGGGCAGGACCTCGGCACGACCGGGTGGGAGGAGACGCTCGACGGAGGCGGCATCACCGTGATCGAGTGGCCCGACCGCGCCGGTGCGTCGCTGCCCGCGGATCGGCTCGATGTCCGGCTCGAGCACATCGCCGACACCAAGCGCCGCGTGCTGCTCACCGCGACCGGACCGCGCTCGGAGCAGCTCCTGAAGGAGTTCCATGACTCTCTTGGCGCTTGACACGTCCACCGCATGGGCTTCGGTCGCGCTGTACGACGGCGAGAACGTGCTCGCCGAGGAGACCTGGCACGCGCAGCGCCGCCACGGCGACGAGCTCTTCCCGACCATCGAGCGCGTCCTCGCGAGCGCGCGCGCGAGGCTCGCCGACGTGGACCGCATCGCGGTCGCGACCGGGCCCGGCTCGTTCACCGGGCTGCGCATCGCCATCGCCGCGGCGCAGGGGCTCGCGCGCGGTGCCGGCGCGGCGCTCGTTGGCGTCTCGACGCTCGACGTCCTCGCGTACCCGCACGCGCCCAGCAAGCAGCGCACCTGCCCGCTCCTGCCGGCCGGCCGGAACGAGTGGTATGCGGCTTTCTATCAGGAGCGCAATCGCCGGTGGCTCCGCCGCTCGCCGTACATCGTCGCGACGCTGCCGGACCTCTGCCGGCAGATCGGGACACACACGCTCTTCGTGGGCGAGCTCGACCCCGACGCGATCGCGATGCTCCGCGACCTCCTCGGCCCCAAGGCGCTCTTCGCCTCGCCGGCCTCGCGCATGCGCCGCGCGGGCTACCTCGCCGAGCTCGGCTGGCAGGCGCTCGAGACCGCCCCGCAGGCGAAGCTCGGCGAGATCGAGCCGATCTACGTGAAGCAGCCGGCGATCCGCACGTCCTTCGACCAGCCCTTCGCGCCGGTGCCCAGTGGCGACGATGCGCTCGGGCTGCCGCGGAGGTCATGATGGTCGCGCTGTATCCGATCGTGATCGAGGACATGCGCGTCGAGGACATCGACGCGGTCCAGGAGGTCGAGCGCGCGTCGTTCCCGGTCCCCTGGCCGGCGAACGCGTTCCGCCACGAGCTGACGCAGAACAAGAACGCGCACTACATCGTGGCGAAGGAGGGCGAGCGCATCGTGGGGTACGCGGGCCTGTGGCTCTCGCTCGACGAAGCGCACATCACGACGTTCGCGGTCCTGCCCGATCATCGCCGGCGCAAGATCGGCGAGCGCATGCTCGTCGCGATCTTCGACAAGGCCGCGAAGCTCGGTGCCGAGTGGCTCACCCTGGAGGTGCGCGCCTCGAACATGCCCGCGCAGCGCCTCTACGAGAAGTACGGGTTCCGCCCCGCGGGCGTGCGGCGCCGCTACTACTCCGACAACAACGAGGACGCGATCATCATGTGGACCGAGCGCCTGCGCGATCGCGCCGTGCGCGAGCTCATCGAACGGCACCGCGCCGCGCTCGAGGAGCGGTCCTGATGCGCATCCTCGCCATCGAGACCTCCTGCGACGAGACCGGCGTGGCCGTGGTGGACGACGGCCGGCGCATCGTCTCGAACGTCGTGGCCTCGCAGCTCGCGCACCAGGACACCGGCGGCATCGTGCCCGAGGTCGCCGCGCGCGAGCACCTGCGCACCCTCGATGCCATCACCCAGACCGCGCTCAGCGACGCGGGCATCGAGCTCCGCGGGGTCGACGCGATCGCCGCGACGGTCGGTCCCGGACTGATCGGCTGCCTCCTGGTGGGCGCGAACTACGCACGCGGCCTCGCGCTCGCGGCCGGCCTCCCGTTCGTCGGCGTGAACCACCTCGAGGGCCACGTGTACGCGAACTGGCTCTACGAAGGGGAGACCGCGCCGAAGGAGCCCGGCATCCCCGCGATCGTCCTCGTGGTCAGCGGCGCCCACAGCGACCTCGTGCTCATGGAGGGGCACCGCAAGTTCCGACCGCTCGGGCGCACCATCGACGACGCCGCGGGCGAGGCGTTCGACAAGGTCGCGCGCCTGCTTGGCCTCGGCTTCCCCGGGGGTCCGCTCATCGAGAGGGCCGCGCGCGAGGGCGATCCGAACGCCTACCCGCTGCCGCGCGCGGCGGTCGCCGACCGCTACGACTTCTCGTTCTCCGGTCTGAAGACGGCGGTGCAGCGTCTGGTGCGCTCGCTCGAGGCCAAGGGGCCCGTGCCCGTCGCCGACGTCGCGGCGTCCTTCCAGAAAGCGATCACCGAGATGCTCGCCGAAAAGACCGCCCGCGCGGCGGCCGAGCACGCGGTCGACACCGTGCTCCTGGGCGGCGGCGTCGCGGCGAACGGCCCGCTGCGCGAGGAGATCGCGCGCCGGATCGGCCACCCGCTCATCGTGCCGAAGCCGCGCCTCTGCACCGACAACGGCGCGATGATCGGCGCCGCGGCCTTCTTCGTGCTGCGGCATCACGGCACGGAGATCCCGCAGACGGTGCAGAGCGGCATGAAGCTCGCGTGACCCGGCTCGAGGACGCGCTCGAGGCCGCGCGGGTCGGTGCGACCTCGCCCCCCAACCCGGTGAGCCCGCGTGACGCGGTGCTGCGCATCCTCGAGGCGGCGTCCGAGGACGAGCGGGTGCTCGCGAATCTGAAGGACGTTCCAGCGGGCCGCGCGCTCTTGCGCTTCACCGACGCGGACGAGGCCATCGAGTTCCAGGCGGGCGACGGGAAGCTTCACGCCGAAGCGGCGGACGTGAAGGGGAAGGGGCCCAAGGTCGACGCCACCGGCGCGACCTGGCTTGGCCTGGTGTCGGGCACGCTCCGGCCGTGGCTCGCGTTCACGCGCGGCATGGTCGTGGCGCGCGCCGGGCTCACCGAGCTGCGCTGGCTCCAGCAGGTGGCCGAGCGGTTGCAGAAGGCGTATCAGAAGGAGGGCTAGAGTCTCTCCGATGGCAGAGGCAGCGCCCGCCCCGCGGCGCGACGACACCGTCCACCCGGACGAGCAGAAGAAGCTCCACCGCACCGAGGCGAAGACCAAGACGCCCGCCGAGGCGAAGCGGCAGGGGCCCACGCTCGAGATGGTGAAGGCGGACACGCGCGTGAAGACCTACATCCGCTCGGCGAACGCGCAGACCGGCGCCATCGGCTACACCGAGCACGGCGAGCGTCACGCGAACACCGCGGCCGACGGCGCGCGCTTCATCCTGAAGTCGCTCGGGCACGAGCCGCGCCGCTGCGAAGTCGCCGCCGTCGCGGCGTACCTGCACGACATCGGCAACGTCGTCACGCGCGAGAAGCACGGCCAGACCGGCGCGCTCATCGCCAAGGACATCCTCGAGGACCTCTCCTTCGACGTGGAGGAGATCGCCACGATCATGGGCGCGGTCGCCAACCACGAGGAGGCTGAGGGCGGTCTGCCGGTGAGCGCGGTGTCGGCGGCGGTGATCATCGCGGACAAGAGCGACGTGCACCGCAGCCGGGTCCGCAACCCCAAGACGACGGCCTTCGACATCCACGACCGCGTGAACTACGCGGCGACGGCGTCGGAGATCAAGGTGAGCCGCAAGGAGAAGCTCATCACGCTCGAGCTCTCCGTCGACACCGAGGTGGCGCCGATCATGGAGTACTTCGAGATCTTCCTGCCGCGCATGATGCTGTCGCGCCGCGCGGCGGAATTCCTCCACTGCAGCTTCGCCCTCGTCATCAACAAGACCCGGCTGCTCTGATCCGGCAACGCGAGGCGGTCCTGCTCGCGCGAGCCGGTCTAGCGCCGGCCGCGTCTCTCGCTCGAAAAACAGGCCACGCCAGCCCTGCGCATACGGCGCCATTCCCCGGCCTGGGCTGGCGGGCCTGACTCTCGCTCGATCCGCGTCCGGCGCTCCCCGGCTCGCGCGCTCACTACCGTCGCCGCCGACGCGCTAGACCGGCTCGCCCGTGCGACAAGGCTCGCCTGTGCGAGAGAGACCGTCCGCTCACCTATAGTCAGAGCGATTCGGGAGGGCCTTCCCACCATGCCGTACAGCCGCGCGCGCCGTCCGTCGCAGGCTCGCACCGCCGTGGCCGCGGGCGGGGTCGTCGTCCGCGGCGTTGGCGACGAGCTCGAGGTCGTGATCGCCGGCCGCGTGAGCGATCGCACCTGGGTGTTCCCCAAGGGCACGCCCGACGGCGGCGAGAGCGTCGAGGAGACCGCGCTGCGTGAGGTGCGCGAGGAGACGGGGCTCGAGGTGGCCATCGTGCGGCCGCTCGGGACGATCGAGTACCACTTCGCCGTGCCCGGCGAGCGCGTCCACAAGGTCGTCCATTTCTTCCTCATGCGCGCGACCGGCGGCGATGTCTCGCGGCATGACCACGAGTACGACGACGTCCGCTGGGTGAGCGTGGCCGACGCCCGACGCATGCTCACGTACGACACCTACCGCGACATGCTCGACCGTGCGGTCGAGGCGCTCCGCGAGGCCGCATGAGCGCCGCGAGCGATCTCCGCCGCACCCCCCTGTACGACCGGCATGTCGCGCTTGGCGCGCGCATGGTCCCGTTCGCGGGGTGGGAGATGCCCATCCAGTACAGCGGCATCGTGGCCGAGCACCGCGCGGTCCGCGGAGCGGCGGGTCTCTTCGACCTCTCGCACATGGGTGAGTTCTTCTTCGAAGGCCCCGGCGCGCTTCGCGCGATCGACCGGCTCGTCTCGAGCGACGTCGCCGGCCTCGATGTCGGACAGGCCCGCTACGGTCTGCTCACGAACGAGCGCGGGACGATCGTCGACGACGTCATCGTCTATCGCGTGGCCGCCGAGCGGGTCATGGTGGTGGTGAACGCCGCGAACATCGAGAAGGACGCCGCGCACGTCCGCCGGCACCTCCCCGCCGACGTCCGCTTCGACGACAAGAGCGACGCGACCGCGCTCATCGCGCCGCAGGGGCCGCGCGCGGCGGCGATCCTGTCGCGCGTCGCGGCGATGAACGTGGACGACCTCCCGCCGTTCGGCCTCGCCGAGACCGCCGTCGCCGGTGTCGCGGCGATCGTCGCACGCACCGGATACACCGGCGAGGATGGCTTCGAGGTCTTCGTGCCCAACACCGGCGCCGCGGCGGTGTGGGATGCGCTCCTGGAGAGCGGCCGCTCCGACGGCATGCTGCCCATCGGCCTCGGCGCGCGCGACACCCTGCGCCTGGAGTCGCGCTTCTCGCTGTACGGGAACGAGATCGACGAGACGACCGACCCCATCGAAGCCGGGCTGGGCTGGACGTGCAAGCTCGACAAGGAGTTCCTCGGCCGCGAGGCCATCGCGCGCGCCAAGGAGGTGGGGCCCTCCCGGCGGATCGCCGGCCTGGTGGTGGAGGGTGGCGTCGCGCGCCACGGCCATCCGGTGACGCACGACGGCGCGGAGGTGGGCGTGGTGACGAGCGGCACGTTCGGTCCGACCGTGGGCAAGAACATCGCGCTCGCGTACGTGCCGGCGCCGCTTGCGAAGGTCGGGACGGCGCTCGGCGTCCGCATCCGCGATCGCGACGTTCCCGCTACGGTAGTGAAGACGCCGTTCTACAAAAGGGCGAGCACGTGATGTGCTCCGGGCCAGATACAAGGAGTGGGACATGAGGGCACGATCGAGCGAGGAGCGGCTGTGCCGCGACGAGCGAGTCCACCAGCGAGCGCGACAGCCATGACCGTTCCGCAGGACCTGCGCTACTCGAAGGAGCACGAGTGGGTGCGCCTTGAGGGCGACACCGCCACCATCGGGATCACGCAGTTCGCGCAGGAGCAGCTCGGTGACGTCGTCTTCGTGGAGCTGCCCGAGAAGGGCGCCACGGTGCGGCAGTTCTCCAGCCTCGGCGTCGTCGAGTCGGTGAAGGCGGCCTCGGACATCTACAGTCCCATCTCGGGCGAGGTGCTCGAGCGCAACATGAAGGTCATCGAGAAGCCCGAGCTCGTGAACAGCGCGCCGTACGAGGATGGCTGGATGCTGAAGGTGAAGCTCGCCGACAAGGGCGAGCTCCAGAAGCTCCTCTCGGCCGACGACTACCGCGCGCACATCGGCGAGACGGCCGGGTCGGGCGGGGACTGAGCGTGCGCGAGGGCCGGCGCTAGTGGGCGACAACCCCTACTCGCCGCACACCGCCGAGGACCGCGCGGCCATGCTCGCGCGCATCGGCGTGGCGAGCGTGGACGAGCTCTTCAGCGCCATCCCCGCCGACGCGCGTGCCCCGGCCCTCGGCATCGGACCGGGCATGAGCGAGCTCGAGGTGCAGGCGCATCTGGAGTCGCTCGCGCGCATGAACACCAACGCGGGGTCGGGCCCCTTCTTCATCGGCGGCCCGATCCAGCGCCGCTATATCCCAGCGGCGGTCCCGGTGCTCGCGCTGCGCGGCGAATTCCTCACCGCGTACACCCCGTACCAGCCCGAGGTGAGCCAGGGCACGCTCCAGGCGGTCTTCGAATACCAGTCGCTCATGGCCGAGCTCCTGGCCATGGACGTGGTCAACTCGTCCATGTACGACGGCGGCTCGGCCATGGCCGAGGCCGCGCTCATGGCGGTGCGCCTCACCGGCCGGCGCCGCGTCGTCGTGTCGTCGGACGTCGACTTCACCTACCGCCGCGTGCTGCGCACCTACGCGCGCGGCGCGGAGCTCGACATCGTCGACGTCAGCGCGGGCGATCTCGCCGCGAGCGCGGACGGTGCGGCATGCCTGATCGTGCAACACCCCGACGCCTTCGGGACCCTGGTGGACGTGCGCGCGGTCGCCGAGGCGGCGCACGCCAGCGGCGCGCTCTGCATCCAGGTGACCGAGCCACACGCCTGCGCCCTCCTCGAGCCGCCGGGCGCGCTCGGTGCGGACATCGCGGTGGGAGAGGGGCAGCCGCTCGGCATCCCCATGTCGTACGGCGGCCCGCACCTGGGCATCTTCGCCTGCCGCGAGGCGCTGGTGCGCCAGATGCCCGGCCGCATCGCGGGGCAGACCGTGGACGCGGACGGCACGCGCGGGTTCGTGAACACGCTCCAGACGCGCGAGCAGCACATCCGCCGCGAGAAGGCCACGAGCAACATCTGCACGAACGAGGCGCTCGCGGCGATCCACGCCGCGGTGTACCTCTCGCTCCTCGGCCCCGCTGGCCTGCGCGCCGCCGCGCGCGCCGGCGTGGCGCGCGCCCACGCGCTCGCGCCCCGGCTGGCCGCGCTCCCCGGCTGCGCGGTCGCCAACGAGGGCGAGTTCTTCGACCGCTTCAGCCTGCGGAGCGCGATCGGCGGCTGGGCGCTGCGCAGCGCGCTCCTCGACCGTGGGATCCAGGTGGAGGCGACGGCATCGCATTACTACGCCGTTGCGAAGCAGAACGGCAAGGAGCCGGCGCAGGCGAATGCCAAGCCGTATGCGGACGGGAAGCGCCGCGGCCGCGACGACATCATCGTCCAGTGCACCGAGCTCACCACCAGCGCCGACGCCGACGCGCTCGTCGAGGCGGTGGGGGCGATCGTGCGCAGCGGCGAACGGGTGGCCGCCGGGTGACGCTCCGCGTGCAGACCGTCCCCGATGTCGGCGCCACCGACGTGAAGGCGCTCGAGCCGCTGCTCTTCGAGCTCGCGCGACCGGGGCGGAGCGGCCGTCACGTTCGCCACGAGGAGGATGACTCGCTCATTCCCGCCGCGTTCCGGCGCACCGCGCCGCTCGGTCTGCCCGAGCTCACCGAGCCGCAGGTGGTGCGCCACTACACGCATCTCGCGCAGCTGAACTACTCCGTGGACACGGGGATGTACCCGCTCGGCTCGTGCACCATGAAATACAACCCCAAGATCAACGACCGCGCGGCGTCGCTCTTCGCCGACCTGCACCCGCGCCAGTCCTATCGGACGACGCAGGGCGTGCTCGCGCTGGCGTACGAGCTGGAGCGCATGCTGGCGAAGATCACCGGCATGGACTTCGTCACGCTGCAGCCGGCGGCCGGCGCGCAGAGCGAGTTCACCGCGCTCCTCATGTTCAAGGCCTATCACGCCAAGCGCGGTGAGGCGGCGACGCGCCGACGCATCATCGTGCCGGACTCGGCGCACGGGACCAACCCGGCCTCCGCCGCGATGTGCGGCTACGAGGTCACCACCGTGAGGAGCGACGCGCGCGGCAACGTGGATCTTGCCGCGCTGCGTGCCGCGCTCGGTCCCGACGTCGCGGGGTTCATGCTCACCAACCCGAACACCCTCGGCCTCTTCGAGGAGCGCGTGCGCGAGGTCTGCGAGGCGGTCCACGGCGCGGGCGGCCTGGTGTACGGCGACGGCGCGAACATGAACGCCCTCCTCGGCGTCGCCCGGCCGGGCGATCTCGGCTTCGACTGCGTGCACATCAACGTGCACAAGACCTTTTCCACGCCGCATGGCGCGGGTGGACCCGGCGCCGGACCGCTGTGCGTGAAGGAGCGGCTGCGCCCATTCCTGCCCAAGCCCTGGATCGTGCGCGAGGACGACGGCACCTACCACTACGACACCGCGCGCGAGGACCGCGAGCCCGAGCGCCTGGGCGACTCCATCGGCATGGTCAAACAGCGTCTGGGGAACTTCGGCGTCCTCGTGCGCGCCTACACGTACATGAAGACGCTGGGCGAGGAGGGGCTCGTGGAGACCGGCCGCGACGCGGTGCTCGCGGCGAACTACCTGCTCGCGCTCGTGCGCGACCGCTTCGACGTGGCGTACGACCGCACGCCCATGCACGAGTTCGTCCTCTCGGCCGCGAAGCAGAAGAAGCAGGGCGCCAACGCGCTCGACATCTCCAAGGCGCTGCTCGATGAGGGCTTCCACTCGCCCACCGTGTACTTCCCGCTGATCGTCCCAGAGGCGCTCATGATCGAGCCCACGGAGACCGAGCCGAAGGAGACCATCGACGCCTTCGCCGCGGCGCTCGGCAGGATCGCCGACCGCATCGCGACCGACCCGGCGAGCGTCCATGCGGCGCCGACGAAGACGCCCCTGCGCCGGCTCGACGAGGTGGGCGCCGCGCGCAAGCCGGTGCTGCGGTACCGCGCATGACCACGGCGCCGGCGCGGCTCGTCGTGGCGATGGTGCGACCGCCGCAGGCCCTGGTGAACCGCGGCTTCGTGGATCTGCACGCCGAGCCGGACGAGGGCTCCGAGCGCGTCGACCAGGGTCATTACGGCGAGCGGTTCACGCTCCTCGGGCAGGAGGGTGAGTGGTCGTACGTACAGGGTCCCGACCACTACTTCGGCTGGGTGTACTCGGACTTCCTGGACGAGGTCGGCCCGACCGAGCGCCGCGTCGTCGGCGTCGTCGCGGCGGACGTGCGCAGCGCACCGACCGACGCCGCGCCGGTCATCGACCGGCTGCCGGTCGCGGCCCCGCTCGCCATCCAGGAGCGCCAGGGCGAGTGGGTGCGCGTCTCCGCCGACGGCTGGCTGGCGTTCCGCGACACGGTCGACGTCTCGCAGCTGCCGAACCGCTTCCCACGCCCGGCGGATCTGCTGCGGACGGCCGAGTGCTTCCTTGGCGTGCCGTACCTCTGGGGTGGGACCACCGCCGAAGGCCTGGACTGCTCCGGCTTCACCCAGCTGGTGTACCGTCTGAACGGGGTAGCCCTCGACCGTGATGCCGATCAGCAGGCGATGGAGGGACGACCGGTGGGGTCTGGTCCGCGTGCGGGTGACCTTCTGTTCTTCGGTGAAGAGCGGGTGACGCATGTCGGGATCGCCACGGGCGAGCGCGAATTCCTGCACGCCCCCATGTCCGGCGCCGTCGTCGAGCGGGGATCGCTGTCGCCGGAGCGCTCGCTGCGCGCGGTGCGCCGCTACCTCGGGGACGGCTGATGCCCGGCCGGACCGCGAAGCACGCCGCCGGCGAGGATGGCCGCACCGACCGCGAGCTCGTGTACGCCGCGCGCGAGGGCGAGACCCGCGCGTTCGACACGCTCTTCTACCGCTACAAGGACGGCATCTTCCGCCTCGGCTTCGCGATCACCAAGGATCCCTCCGCCGCGGAGGAGATCGTGGTGGACACGTTCGCGCGGGCCTACAAAGCGCTCGCGCGCCTCGAGCCGGAGGGCACGCTGCGCCCGTGGCTGTACCGCGTCGCGGTGAACCTCTCGTACAACCGCCGGCCGCGCAAGAACATCATCATCTCCACGCTCGAGGACGCCCACGAGGACGCGTTCGAGAGCGGTGAACGCTCGCCATCGAGCCTCGCGGAGCTGGCGGAGCTCCGGCAGGTGGTCCTCGCGGCGGTCGAGACGCTCGGTCCCAAGCACCGGGTCGTCGTGGTCCTCCACTATCTGAGCGGTCTCGATCTCGCCGAGATCGCCGAAGTGGTCGACTGCCCGGTCGGCACGGTGAAATCCCGGCTCCACTACGCGCTCCGCCGGCTGCGAGCGCATCTTGCGGCACATCCAGAGCTCGGTTTCGAACCGACGCCGGCCCGCGGCTCTACTCCTCTGCAGGGGGGTCGCCCGGCCGTGGAGCCGGCGACGGCCTCCCCAACGGCGAGAGAGGGCCAGCTGGAATGATGTCGGAGATGCGTTGCACGGTCGTGCAGGAGTGCCTGTCCGCGGCGCTCGTCGCCCGGACCGACCTGCGCGACGTCCTGGCGGCCGAGGCGCACGCCGCGCGCTGCCTGCGCTGCGCCGAAACGGTCCGTGACCTCGCGGCGGTCTCGGTGGCCCTCGATCGCGCGTACGCACCGCTGCGCTCGCGCGGCGTCGCGCTCTCGCCCGCTCGCGTGCATCTGGCCCTGCGCACGCCGGCTCGGCCGCAGACGCAAGGCCGCGTCCTCGGTGTGATGGGCAGGCTGAGCGAGGTCGCGGTCGCGGCGGCGGTCATGGTCTTCGCGATGGTCGGCACGCTCCCGCAGCCCAGCGTCGAGAGGGTCGTGGACGCCGAGGTCAACGCCGGACCGATCCGGCTCACCCAGGGCATCGTGGACGCGCCGGCGGAGCCGTCGGTCTCGTTCCGGATCGGCCGCTACCTGCTTCACGACACGCTCCTCGACGCGCGGGTCGTCCCAGTGGAGCGCCCGCATCTCGAGGGCGCGGCCCCCATGCTCATCGGCCAGCCGTACTGATCCGGGGCCCAGCGGGCGTGCTCTCCCGCGTCGCGCTCGCTCTGGCGGTCTTGGCTTCGGCGCTCTCCGCCGGCTGCGCGCAGGCGCCCCAGGTGCGGCGCGATGTGGTCATCGGTCTGGTGGGCGAGCCGCTCACGGCGCTCGGCGAGGACCCGAGCGCGCGCATCGTGCGGGGGGCCATCACCGAGTCGCTCGTACGCCGTGACCGCGACGGCGCGTTCGTGCCGCGCCTCGCGGTGGCCGTCCCCACGCTCGCGAACGGTGGGCTGCGCGTGGAGGAGGATGCGCGCACGCTCGTGGTGCAGCTCACCGCGACGTTCGAGATCCGCGGCGACGCGCGCTGGCAGGATGGCGTGCCGGTCTCCGCGGCCGATGTCCTGCTCGCGCATGCGGAGGACCGCGCGGCGCCGCCCGGCACGGAGCGCCGGTGGATGGCCGATCGCATCGAGCGGATCGAGGCGCTCGGCGCTCGCCTCGTGCGCGTCGTGTACCGGGCGGGCGAGCGGTGGGAGCAGTACGCGCTCGGTCCCCACGTCCTGCCCGCTCACCTGCTGGCCGGCGCCACGGCGGATGCGCGCGCCGCCTACGCGCATGAGCCCATGCACGCCGGGCCCTTCGCGATCGCGGCCTGGGTGCGCGGGTTCGGCGTTACCCTGGCCGCCTTCCGCGACTACGTCGGCGGCGCGCCCCGGCTGGGCCGGATCGAGATCCGGTTCTTCCGCGACCCCGGATCGCTCGCCGACGCGCTGCTGCGGGGAGACGTCGACGTGGTGCCGTCACCGTCGTTCGACCTCGACATGATCGCGACGCTCGAGCGCCTTACCGATCGTGAACGACTCCTCGCCCAGTACACGCCGGCGATGTCCGTGGAGATGCTGCGGATCGGACGGCGCGGCGTGCTCGCCGACGCGAGTGTGCGGCGCGCCATGCTGCTCGCACTCGACCGCGGCGGGGTGGTGGATGCGCTCTTCGGCGGGCGCGCGCTCGTCCCACGCTCGTATCTCACCGCGCCACAGCCTGCCGCGCGCGAGGTGCTGCCCGCCGCGCGCCTGGACCGCGAGGGCGCGTCGGCGCTGCTCGCGTCCGCGGGGTTCTCCCGCGGCGCGCTCGGCGTGCTGGAGCGCGGCCCCGAGCGTATGGCGATGACCCTCCTGGCGGGCGGCTCGCCGGCCCGTATCGAGGCGGGGCAGCGACTGGTGGGCGATCTCTCCGTCATCGGCGTCGCGGTGACGCTCGTCGAGCAGGCGCCCGAGGCGGTCGAGGCTGCCGTGGCCGCGGGCGACTTCGATCTGGCGCTCCTGCCCGAGGCCGGGGACGATCCGCAGCGCGCGTCCGAGCGGTACCGGGGCTGGGTGGATCCGTGGTTCGACCTGCTGCTGTCCGCGGCCGCCCGCTCGCCCGAGGGGGACCGCGCAGCGGCGTACACCGAGCTCCAGCGTCTGTGGGCCGAGGCCCTGCCGGGTATCCCCATCTACCAGACCCTGCGGGTGGACGTGGCCCCGCGCGCCCTGAACGGCGTCCAGCCGGTGCCCCACGGCGACCCGCTCACCTGGAACATCGCCGACTGGTCGTTCGCTCCCGAGGTGAACTGACCGCCGCGCTCACCGGTATACGAGGGGATGGGCATCTCTGTCGGGAGCCGCGCCGATTGACGCCTCTTGGTACAGGGACCCACAATGGGACCGTTCGCTCGCACGCTGACCAGCGGGGCCAGAGGTGTGGGCATCCACGGCACAACAGGAGGAGGAGCGCATGACCAAACCCCGCACAGGACTCAGCGTGTTCGCGCTGCTGGTGATCGCGTCGCTCATCGCCAGCGCGTGCTCGGCAGCGCCGGGCACGACCACCGCAAGCCCGAGCGGAGCCGCCTCGGACGTCGATCCGAACGGCGAGCTCACGCTCAACACCGGCACCGAGCCGCACACGATCGACCCGCAGAAGTCGTCGTTCGTGGACGAGATCGGGCAGGCC
>DASSPF010000202.1:0-3766 GCA_035699805.1 Candidatus Limnocylindria bacterium
AGGTACTGGCGCTACCACGGTCTGGTGATAGGCACTGAGGACGTTTGGTCGGCTCGTCCCCGTGCGGGCACGTTGAGCGTGACCCAGCGGACATCTAAGCACGTGAAAGACCTGCGCACGGACCCGGCTAGACCTCGACCAAATCCAGATTCCTGCCCGCCGCTGCGGCGAGCTCACGCAAGTCCGCGCGGTCACCAGTGAATACCTCGTCGCCCTCATCCGCGACCAGCACGACTCCAGCGTCGATAACGTCCGTCCGGCCGGACCGCCCCAGGAGGATCCCGATACGGCGGCCGAGTGCGTCATCGATGGCCACGACCTCCACGCCCTGAAGCGCCTTCGCAAGACGTGCTTGACGACCTGCGTCGCCGCGCCAGACCTGGCCGATGACGCCTCCGTGAGTTCTCGGACTCCTGCCGGCCGCGAGCTCCATCTTCAGCAACGCGGCGATGCGCCGATCACCACGTTCTACGGCAAGCAGCGCACCTGCATCGAGCACGACGCTCACGCCGCGCCTCGCTTTCGACGGACCGCCGGTCGCTCGACCGTCGACCGCGGCCGCACAGCCGTCGTGCGCGTCGAGAAGTACCGGCGCGCATCACGCATTTCCTGGTCCGTGATGACGCCGTGCTCGGCCTCATACTCGTGGATGAACTCACTTAGCGCCTTCAAACGCTGATCGTGCTCGGCCTGACGACGCAGCGCATCGTTCACCCATCCGCTCAAGCTGTCCGCGCGTCCTTCCGCCACGGCGCGGCGGCCTGCCCGTAGTAGCTCACCTTCCACTGTCGCGGAGAGTCGGTGCTTACTCACACCATCATGCTACGCCATGCATACAAGAGTATGACCCCGGCAGCGTCCAAGAATCGGCACTATGACCAGGGTGGTGGCGCTCCCGCGTCGAAGCAGCTTCGTGACTTCAGCCGCTGCAGGCCGTCCGCCAGGTACGCGATCACGGCGCAATTGTCGAGAACAGTCAACGCCGCGTCGCGCGCACCGCTTCCTGTGCGCGCTCTGCCCGTCGCGCCGCGTCAGCCGTCGGCCCTCGGTCGCGATACCGCCCGCGCAGCTCTCTCGATGGGCCGACGCGAGGCGGGACGCATCACGACCCGATCACCGAGATCGACGACGATCACGCGTCGAGTGTTCCACCGCGTTCTGACCTCCGCCGGCACGGACACCTGCCCATTCCGCGAGAGAGTCATGACGCGACTAGTGGTCATGGGGCTGCATTGTATGAGTGGCACAACGTTATACAGGGGTCGATACGAAGCGGGTGACCTGGTTATCAGCGCCGCGGCCGTCGTTCGATCGCGGCCAGGAGCTGCGCCGTGGTCACTCGGCGAACTTGCGAGGCCTCGAAATCCTTGTCGTTCGTCCAAATGGCGACGTCGCGTGTGTCGCCGAGGGTCATCGCGACCGCGAGCGTCGGCCAGTCCTCGACGTCGCGGGGTCGCATGCGCTCCCGAGCCTCGGACTCAAGAGTGGCATAGTCGCGCGACTCAACCCACGTGATCGGAAGAAGCTGAAGAAGCGCAAGGCGTAGCCCGAGATCGAGACCGCGCTTTTCCGCGAGCTTCGGTAGCCATTCCAAGATCTCCAGCCGCACCGCGCTCGCCCCGAAGATAGGCGGTCCGTCAGACAGCCCAAATACGCGGGCGGCCTGGCCACCTATCACCGCCGATAACACGACGTTGGCGTCAGCGACGAGCGCGCCGGGAAGTCTTGAATTCGGCAAGCAGTTGCCTTTCCGTCAGACGTCGTCTTTTCAACTCGGTGCGAGCGCGCCGAGCTAGCTGGACGAACAAGCCCCGCTTGGTGTCATCCGGCAGGTCATCCTGGTCCCAGGGGATGAAAAATCCGGCTGGCAAGCCGTCCCGCGTGATCAGTACCGGGGCCTTGGACCGCAGCAGCGAGGTCGCTCGATCTCGAAAGTCGCGCAGCGTCGTCACCCGCATGTGGTCACCTCTGTGACCACTATACCGTGTCACGCTGGCGTGGCGGCCCACGTGTTCTATGAGGTACGAGTTCCTGTTCGACGACGGCTCGCTCTTCGTCATCCCCGCCACATGGCGGGAGGTGTACGAACGCTATTTCGGCGCGCTCGATCCCGCTGCGTTCGAGGCGCGACTCCGCTTAGTGGTCGGGAAGTACGTTGAGCACAGGGCGTTCCCGAGCAAGTTCGACGGCATCGGCATCGCCGAAGCGGGTGACGCGAGGTACGACGACCCCAACTTCTACGCGGAGGACTGGGATGAGCCGATGTGGGGCGAGGCACGTGAACGGGCACCCACGATGGCTTCGGTCGCGGAGGGCGTGCTCTACCAGGCGATGCGCGTGGGCCTTCTCCAGAAGGTGGCGGACGACTACGCCGCCGAGCATGGCACCAAGCCCATCCGTGTCATCGGTCTCGACGAGTTCGATCGGCACGAGGAGCCGGAGGCTGACGGCCGAAGGTGACGAGCAAGAGACAGATCCCGACTCCGCAGGAGGTCCAGCGGCGGCTGCGGCTGCGTGTCGGCGATCATGTCGTCTCCGACCTCGTCGCGCTGGCCGGGACGCTCGGCGGACGCCAACGGCGGAAGGCGCGCCCGTGGCAGGAGATCCGTGACGCGGCGTGGGCTGAGGAGACCCGGCGGCGGGCGTGAAGGGCGTTCTTGCCGGTCGAGATCGACGACGGCGTCGCCCCTCCTGCGCGACGCTCACCGCGACTGTCTACGTCTTCGGCGCGTCGCCGCCCTTGTCGTCCTTCTTCAGCGACCAGGTCTTCTCGGCGCTCCAGCTCTTGCTGGTCCCGCTGCCCCAGGTCTTCTGCGCGCGGCCGCCGCTCTTGAAGAACGCGATCACCTTGTCCATCAGGCTCATGGCACACCTCCGCAGGACGGTCAGGCCGTTGTGGTGAGCGCACGATAGCGGCACCTCGGGGCCCCCGCGAGGCTTCTCGACAGGCGGATTGAGGGTGGCTTGACCGCTCGGGCCGAGTGGCCCATCGTCCCGCAGTTAAGTGGAAGGGACGCGCGCGCAGGTGTGTGTGGTGTGCCACGAGCCGGTGACCGGCGGCGGCCGCACCCTCGCGGGCCGCGTCTTCTGCGACACGCACTACGACCGCATCGCCCGGGAGAACGCCGCGAGCGTGACCCCCATCGTCGTCCTCATCGCGGGGGTCCTCGCCTTCGCCGGCGCGGTGGCGCTCGTCGCGGGTGCCATCGGCGGCCAGCTCACCGGGACCCCGCTCGTCGTCGCGGGCATGGCGCTCGCGATCGTCCCGGCGGCGGCCTGGCTGGCGGCCTTCTACCGCCAGGACCGCATCGAGCCGGAGCCCAAGCACTTCGTCCTCGGCACGTTCGTGCTCGGCGCGATCGCCGCGGAGGCCATCGCCCGGCCGGTCCTGGGTGATTTCTTCCGCGTCGAGGAGTGGATCCACGACAACACCTGGAGCCGCATCCTCGGGGCCATCCTCGTCGTGGGCTTCGTGCAGGAGTTCCTCAAGTACGCCGTCGTCCGCTACACCGTCTTCAACTCGGCGGAGTTCGACGAGCGCGTGGACGGCGTCATCTACGGATCGGCGGCGGGCCTTGGCTTCGCCACCATGCTCTCGTTCCGCTACGTCCTCGAGAACGGCGGGGTGGACCTGGGCGTGGGCGCCATCACCGTGGCGGTGAGCGCGCTGGCGCACGCCTCGTACTCCGGCGTCACCGGCTACTTCCTGGGCCGCGCGAAGTTCGAGAGCATGGGCCCGTACTGGCTGCCCGCTGGCATCACGCTC
>DASSPF010000203.1:0-3333 GCA_035699805.1 Candidatus Limnocylindria bacterium
GTCGCCGAGTGCCTTGGCAAGCGCATCCCTATCTCCATCGCAGACGGCCTCGGCAACGAGTACTACCGCGATGGTGACCTATTGCGGCACCGTTGCGCGCTACGCGGCGGACGGCGCGCACATGCTGCTCACGCTGACCGATGGATCCACGACGGCGCAGTTCAACCTCCAGTACCAGTTTGCCCAGCGGCCACCCCCGACGGACATCGGTGACCGCTTCGCGCGTGGCGAGACACAGCTAGTTCGCGTGACAGGTCGTGGGACGGATCCAGATGGTGGTTCTGGTGGTGCGACGACGCTCCGCGACTTCCTCGTCGAGCGGGTGACGTCGTGCCCTTGAGGGCGGCCAAGCTGAACACAGTTCCGCCTCCGGTGCCGCGCGTGCCGCGGGCGCGGCCCTCGGCGCGCGCCTGAGTCCGGCGGAACTCGCCGGTCCTACCCGCCCCCTCAGGTGCCCGCCATCGGGTCGGCGCCGAAGGCCGGCATCCCGCCGAACACGACGAGCCCGATGGCGAGGAGGATGAGCGCGAAGACGAGCGCGATGAGCAGGAGGTCGCGCCGCGAGGAGCGCGGCGGCACCGAGTCGGCCTCTGCGGTCGGGACGCTCGCGGCGTCGGTCGTCGTCATGTCACCTCGAAAGCACCGGCGCGTCGCGTCGCGTGACGTGCGGAGGGACGGTCGCTCGCCTGTCCGGTAGCTCGACCGGCGTCGCGGTCGGCATCACTCCGCGGCGCCCATCTCGAGGAGCGCCTGGATGGTGACCTCGCCGGCCGAGCGGAGCCGGGCGGGGTCCAGCGTCGTCGGCGTGTCGCCGGGCGTATGGAACGGGCCGAGCTCGGCGGGGCCGAGCATGATCGCGGGCACGCGGCGCCGCAGGTAGCTCAGGTGGTCGCTGCCCCCGCCGCCGGGCGTATAGGTGAGCTCGTGGCCGAGCCGGTCCGCCGCGCTCTTGACACGTTCGCGGAGCGCGAACGTCTCGTCCGACGCCCCGAGGGGCCCGCAGCAGCCCACCATGTCGAGGTTCAGGAAGGCGACGACGTTGTCGATCCGGTATGGCGTCCCCGAGGAGCGCTGGACGAAGATGTCCGAGCCCACCAGCCCTTCCTCCTCGGCGGCGAACGCCACGAAGATGAACGAATTCCTCAGGATCGTCCGGTGGGCGGCGAGGACCCGCGCGACTTCGATCACCACCGCCGGACCCGACGCGTTGTCGTTCGCGGCGGGGAAGACCGTGCCGTCGGGGTCGGTCCCGACCCCGTCGAGGTGCCCGCCCACGACCAGGTAGCGCTTCGCGCGCTCCGTGTCGGCGCCCCGGAGGATGCCGACGACGTTCATCGTCTCGACGCGCTCGACCGGACCGAGCGGGACGGAGAGGCGGACGCGCGTCGGCGTGTCAAAGGACAGCGGCTCGGGGGCGACGCGCCGCAGGCTGGGCCGCTGCTCCGCACGCCGCCGACGCTCCTCGAGGGTCGAGCGCAGCTCGGCGATCCGCTTGCCCGATGGCGCGATGAGCTCGTCGGCCACGGCCTCGCTCACCGTGAGCACCGGAAGGGTGTCCTTCTCGAAGAACGAGACGACCGAGAACTTGATGAGCGGCGAGTCTGCGGGCGCGACGAAGATGACCGCGCTGGCCCCCTGCCGGATCGCCGTCGAGATGGTGTCGCCCTGGGTGGGGCCGGCGATCAGCACGATGTTCCCCCGCGGGTCGGTCCCCGCGTAGTCGCTGTACTCCGGCGTCTGGATGCCGCCGCCGACGAACACGATGTTGCCTTCGGCCGTGCCGCCGCCCGCGCGGCCGCCGATGCGTGGGGTGAAGTCGATGCGCGGCGCGAACGAGCGTCCGCTCGTGCCGACCGTCGCGAGCGTGGGCATCGCGCTCAGGCGGACGATGTCGTGCTGGAAGCGCTGGAAGTACGTGCCCCGGTCGCCGCCCGGCTCGAGGCCGATCTCGCGGAACCGCTCGGCGGTGTACTCGGCGGCCGCGGCGTAGCCCGCTGACCCGCTGTACCGGCCCTCCCGCGCGGGGTCGGCGAGATAGGCGATGTGCTGCGTGGCCCGCGCGGCGTCGAACGACCGCGCGACGCTCACGTACCCGGCGGCGGGGCCCAGATACGGGGTGACCAGACGCACGGCGATGACGAGCGCGACGATCGCGGCCGCAGTGCGCCACGAGAGGACGCGTGAGAGCGCCACCGGGACGCGCTCGAAGACCGTGCGCAGGCCGTACCCGAGCAGGTTGAAGCCCAGGATGGCGCTCGCGAACGCCGCGGCCGGCACGAGCGCGATCCACGGCGCGTTGAACACCGCGAACCGCCCGCCCGCGAGGATCGCGCCCCACTCGGTGGTCGAGAAGATGAACGCGGAGCCGATGCCGCGATCGTCCAGGGGGACCGAGAAGCCGCCGCCCACGACGATGCCCAGGAACCCCAGCTCGCCGAGCGCCAGCAGGACCGCGCTCGCCTCGAGCGCGGAGGAGACCGCGAGGATCGGCAGGACGTTCGGGGCGACGTGCCGCACCAGGATCTGGCGATCGGAGAGGCCGAGCGCTCGGGCGGCCTCGATGAACGGGCGGTCGCGGAGCGACAGGACCGCCGAGCGCGTCGCGCGCCCGTAGCCCCACCAGCCGGTGATCGCCAGGGCGATCGCGAACGCCGACACGCCCGAGCGGATGTCGAACGCGAAGATCCACAGCATGGCGAACAGGATGGTCGGGAACGCCGCGAACGCGTCGATGATCGTGGAGATCGCGCGATCGACCGGCCGTCCGGCGCTCCACCCTGCGAGCGTGCCGAGCACCGTGCCGACGACCAGACGCGCGCCCACCGTGATGAAGACGATGACGAGCGTCACGCGGGCCCCGTACATCACCTCCACCCAGAGATCGCGGCCCGCGCCGTCGGACCCCAGCGGGAATCCGTACGTCCCCGGCTCGAAGGGCGGCGGGATGGCGCGTGTGCCGACGATGAGCAGCGAGTGGGCCTTCAGGGGGTCCACTGCCGTCAGCAGCGGCGCCGTCAGCCCGATGGCCAGCCAGCCGAGGATGATCGCGGCGCCGACGACGAGCTGCCAGGTGATCGCGCGCCGGATCACGATGTCCCCGTGCCCGCGTGGGCGAAGCGCCCGGCGAGCGCGTCGAGCGAAAGGCGGACGATGGCGATGGTGACCGCGAGCGCGCCGAGCAGGGTCCCGGCCGTCGCCCCGTCGAAGCGGCGGATCGCCTGGAGGAGCGCGAAGCCGATCCCGGGCCAGGAGAAGAAGACCTCGACCACCGGGAGCGTCGACAGAGCGATGGAGAGCGCCGCGGCGACGGCCCCGATGATGGGCACCGCGGCG
>DASSPF010000204.1:0-2361 GCA_035699805.1 Candidatus Limnocylindria bacterium
AAGCTCGAGGTGCTCGCGAAGCGGACGGAGTCACTCGATGTCGATCTGGTCAGACGTGGGGAGATCCAAAGCTGGCTACGTGGTCAGCGGTCGGGTCGCCACACGCGCTGAGTACGCCTGACATCGGCGGCTGCGAGCGCGCCTCGTGACAATTCGACTAAGCCAGAGGAGCTGCACGACCCAGGTCATTTGTTCATTCGGCCGGGCGGCACATCTCGAGTCGTCCAGCCGTTCCCGCAGACCCCTGCTGCGACGGCAGGGTTCCTACTTCCGGGCGAGGGGAGTCAGTCCAGCGCAGTCGATAGGGGTCACCGATAGCCATTGCCTGACGAACAACTCGTGGGTGGCCTGCAGGAGTCGCTCGACGTCGGCGTAATGATCGGCGGGGGACTTCGCGGTCTTGCAGTGCTGGTGCACCGCCCATGGCTCGTGAAGGTGATGGGCTCTCCGGCTGTGGAGCGAGCCGGACGTGGGCTCCGTATAGCGAAGCTCGAACGCGTAGCGTCGCCGCTCCCAACCGGCACGCGTTCTCATGAACTCCTCGCGATAGTCGAACGTCGCCGTGTTCCCAGTGGTGGTCACCAGCTCGACGAGATACGACGTTGCGCGAACGGGGTCGCCCTGGTCGTCCGCGACCTCGACGTCTTCGCTGAGATACAGGAGCTGCTTGGCGAACTCCTCGACCTGCTGCGTGAACCCGGTCGCTGGGACGACGAGCGGCATCAGCGCGCTCGCCGCGTCGCCGCCGCTTCCCTTCGGGCGATCTCATCGATCCGCCGCGGTCTCTTACCAATGTGCAGCTTCGGCGGGATGCCAACGAGCTGAGCGAGCGCGCCGACAGGGATCCGATACGTTCGGGGTCCGAGCGCCACCGCGTACACGTGCCGTTCGTCGTCGGCTGGGGTGTGGATCCGATCGAGCAGGCTCTGGTCGCTGATCTGGAGGATGCGCGCGACCTCTGCCGTGGTGTAGAAGGGCTTTCGCTCGATCCCGAGGTCTTCGAGGCTCGTGGGCCGCATCGCGGCTCGTGCCATCACCCGACCTCCTGACGGCAAATTGGCTTATCGCATTATGGCGATTACACCAACTTCGCGTCAACATCCAGCCCGTTTGGAGGGGTGTATCACTAGTGGTACACTTCCGGCGTGCCAACGAAGAATCCACGTGTGAATGTCGTGCTCGAGCGGCAGACCTACGACGCCCTCAGTCGGGTGGCCGACCGCGATGGCACGTCCTTGTCCAGCAAGGCCCGGGACCTGCTCCGCGATGCACTCGAGCTCCAGGAGGACCTCGGACTCGCGGCGCTTGCGAGCGAGCGCGATAAGACGTACCGGTCGGGCCACGCCCTCGGTCACGACGCCGTGTGGGGACCGAGGCGCCGCAAGTCGCGAGACTGATTGGCGTACCGCCTCGCGTATCACCCCGCGGTCCGAAGCGATGTCGAGGGGATAACGGCCTCCATGCGGCGGCGGATCCAACGAGCGATCGAGACTCGGCTCACGGATGCGCCCGATCGCTACGGTGAGCCGCTCGCCGGTACGCTCAAGGGCTTCCGAAAACTACGCGTCGGCGACTACCGCGTCGTGTTCGCGGTGGTGACCGATGAAGTACGGATCATGGCGATCGTCCATCGACGCGACGTGTATCAGCGCGCCGAGCGCCGGCTCCGCTGAGTGAGGCCGGCGCGACGCGCGTAGTCCCACTGATCGCCTGCAGCGGCGAGGCGGTCGCGTGCAGCTGCGCGAAGTCGAGCGAGGCGAGGTCGACGTAGCGCTGGCTCATCGTCGGCGTCCGGTGCCGGAGGAAGCGCTGCACCCCGAACGCCGACACGCCGTTCGCCGCGAAGTGCGTCGCCGCGCTCGCGCGGATCACGTGCGGCGAGACGCGCTTGCCCTCGAGCCCGAGCTTCTTCTTCGTGCGCCGCATCCAGAGCCGCATCGCGTTCGTGCTCACCGGCCGCCCGCCGGGTGAGGTGAAGAGCGGCGCGCCGGCGCCGCGCGTCGCGGCCGGGCGCTCGGCGAGGTAGCCGGTCAGCTCGGCGACGAGGGCGGGGGAGAGCGGGACGGTCTCCACCCGCCGGTTTTTGCCACGGATGCGCGCCTGCGCCGCGGCCAGGTCGACGTCGCCGATGGTGAGCCGGGCGAGCTCGGCGGCGCGGACGCCGGTGTCGTACAGGAACGCGACGATCGCGCGGTTCCGTCTGCCGGTCGGCGTGTCGGGACACTCGCCCATGAGCCGCGCCACCTCGTCCCGCGTGAGCGTCCGCACCGGTGGGCGGTCGGCGCGGAAGCGCTCGACGGCGGCCATGGGCGACGCCTTCAGGTACCCCTCGCGGACGGCCCAGCTGAACAGCCCGTCGGC
>DASSPF010000205.1:0-4742 GCA_035699805.1 Candidatus Limnocylindria bacterium
CAGGACCCGCTCGGGCGCGAGATCCTCTCCGGTCCGCCGCGTGGCCGGCCAGCGCGCCCTTGAGGCGCGCATCGCGGCCATGGAGCTGCAGCTGCGCCAGCTGAGCGAGAAGGTGGCGCAGATCGCCCAGAGCGGGAACTACATGGAGACACGGCGCGTCGGTGAAGAGCACGCCGCGCTCGAGCGCTCGCTGCGCGAGCTGTATGACGAGTGGGCGAGGACCAGCGAGAGCGAGCCCGCGGAGTGAGCGCGCGCGTCATCGGTCTCACCGGTCCGCTCGGTGCGGGGAAGTCGACCGTCGCCGCGATGCTGCGCGAGCTCGGCGCGAAGGTGCTCGACGCCGATGCGATCGTGCACGACGAGCAGTCGCGCGGGACCGTCGGCTACAGCGCCATCGTGCAAACGTTCGGTACCGAGGTCCTCGGCGACGACCGCGAGATCGACCGCCGCAAGCTCGCCGACATCGTCTTCGCCGACCCGGCCAAGCTCGCCGCGCTCGAGCGCATCCTGCATCCGCGCGTCGTCGCCCGCATCCTCGAGGCGCGGAAGATGCTGAAGGACGGCGACGTGCTGGTGGTCGAGGCGATCAAGCTGCTCGAGTCCGGGCTCCGGAGCATCTGCGACGAGATCTGGGTCGTCGTGGCGCCGCGCGAGACGATGCTGCGCCGCCTCGGCGAGCGCGGGCTGGGGCGCGCGGAGGCGGAGATGCGGCTGCGCAGCCAGCGGTCCGATGAGGAATTCCGGGCCGCGGCCGACGTCGTCATCGAGAACGACGCCGACCGCGACCGGACCAGAGCACAGGTCCGCGAGGCCTGGGTGCGCGCGACGGCCTGATCGCTAGGGGGAGATCTTCTCCGGGATCGGCAGTCGGAACGCGCCCTGGACGCCGCCGAAGGTGGTCCCGGTCGTGCCTGCAGCGCGCTCGTCCTTGGGCGCACGCAGCAGGAACGACAGCTGTCCGCCCGCGGCCTGCAGGTACCCGATGCGCTCCGCCGTCACGGCGTCGACGCGGATGGTGTAGACGGTCGTCGTCCGCGCGAGGATGGTCACGCGCTCGAGGATGATCTTCGCGCTGAAGTCCGAGGTCTGCTCGGGCCGCGGCGACCGCAGGAACTTTGCCGGGTCGAACTGGAGCGCGTAGAGCACATCGACCACGTCGCCCACCTGGACGGCGCCACCGACGGCGTTCGCGTCGGGCACGGTGATCGACATGGCGCGGAAGTTCGGCGAGTCGGCGCGCGGCGCGCCATCCGGGCCGATGAAGCTCGCGGGGATGACGACGAAGGCCGGGTTCTTCGGATCGGAGAACTTCGCCGGCGTAAGCGGCTCGCCGATGCCGATCGCCTGGATGGTGACCTTGCCGACCGCGTCCTCCCGCTTCACCAGGGCGGCCGGGGGCTTGGCGTCGACGTTGAACGGCTGCTCTTTGAGGTCGGCCATGGTGAGGGTCGTCTTGGCCGGGATCTCGCGCGCGGCCACGAGCACCGGTGTGGTCTCGATGACCGGCGGCGCGGCGGTCTGCGCACTCGAGGCGACGAAGTACGTCCCCGCGCCAGCGATGAGCGCGAGCACGATGCCGATGATGAGGATCAGCCGGGCGCGCCGCTTTGAACCGTCCTGCACGTCGTTTCCCTTCCTCTTCGCGACCCTGTGCTACGTGACTCTAGCCGATGGACCCCTCAGTTGACGACGACCGTGATCCGAGCCGGCAGCCGGATCCACTGCGCGCCCTTCACCGGGTCATTCGGCAGGAACTGGTCGAGCAGTGGGATGAAGACCAGCTGGTGGTACCAGGCCTGGACGTCGAGGTAGTAGCCGCGACGCGCGTCGTTGGCGCTGACGCCCGTCGGGATCGAGTAGCAGATGGTCAGATCGGGGTTGGTGCCGTTCGCGCCGTACCAGAAGCCTGACACCGGAACAGGCGTTTGCTCCGGGCAGGACGCCGGGGTCAGGTTGCCATTCGACGCGGTGCTGAAATTGTTCGTCGCCGAGCCGCGGGCGGCCATGGCCAGGATGCCCCGGGACTGGATGATGCGGTCCACGATGCCGTTGTTCCGCGCGCCGTCATTCAGGTTGATGTTGCTGCTGCCGTCGTAGACGTAGGTGGAGCCCCAGCGTGCGCCCTCGCGGACGGCGTTGTTGAGGGTCAGGTAGGCGGCGAAGATGAAGCCGAACTGGATGATGCCCATGAGGATGTACATGAGCAGCGGCAAGAGGAGGGCGAACTCCACGATGTTCTGCCCCTCCTCGTCATGCAGGAGGCGCGCGAGTGTGTGTGTCTTCATCTGCCTTTCGACCGGCTGACGCTACGGACGTGTGAGGAACACCGTCAATAGCGCTCTTGTCGCACCAACGTCCGGGGTGGGTCCACGGTATGCGACCATCGATCCCTGGCCGGTCGGCACGCGCTCGACCGAACATCTGTTCTAGAATGAGGCGCCATGCCCCGGGGAGACATGCTCCAGGTCCCGATCGAGCGTCCGGCGGGCCCGGCTGGGTTCGACCTGGTCCTGCCGTGGCCGCTGGCGGGTGACCAGCCGTCCGCCGCGGCGGGGCTGAGCGACGGCCTGCGCCGCGGCCTTCGGGCACAGACGCTCCACGGGGTCACCGGGTCGGGGAAGACGGTCACCATGGCGAAGGTCATCGCCGACGCCGGGCGGCCGGCGCTGGTGCTGGCGCACAACAAGACCCTCGCGGCCCAGCTCTACGGTGAGTTCAAGGAGTTCTTCCCCGCCAATGCGGTGGAGTACTTCGTCTCGTACTACGACTACTACCAGCCCGAGGCGTACATCGCGCGCAGCGACACGTACATCGAGAAGGACTCCTCGCGGAACGAGGAGATCGACAAGATGCGCCACGCGGCCACCCGCGCGCTCTTCGAGCGGCGCGACGTGATCATCGTGGCCTCCGTGTCGTGCATCTACGGGCTCGGCGCGCCGGTGGACTACGGCGCGGTGACGGTGCGGCTCACCAAGGGCGAGCGGGTCCGCCGCGACACGGTGCTCCGCCACCTCGTCGACATCCAGTACGAGCGGACCAACAGCGACCTCGCGCGCGGGAAGTTCCGCGTCCTCGGCGACACCCTCGAGGTGCAGCCCGCCTACGAGGATCTCGCGCTGCGGGTGGAGTTCTTCGGTGACGATGTCGAGCGCATCACCGAGCTCGATCCTCTGACGGGCGAGGTGCTCGCCGAGCGCGACCGGATCGACATCTACCCGGCCCGCCACTTCGTCACGCCGCGGGAGAAGCTCCTGGAGGCGATCAAGGACATCGAGGCCGAGCTCGAGGTGCGGGTGAAGGAGCTCGAGGAGAAGGGCCGCCTGCTCGAGGCGCAGCGTCTGTCCCAGCGCACCCGCTTCGACCTCGAGATGCTGCGCGAGACGGGCACGTGCGCCGGTGTCGAGAACTACTCGCGGCACCTCGCGCGCCGGCCAGCCGGCAGCCGGCCATGGACCCTGCTGGACTACTTCCCGCCGGACTTCCTCATGTTCGTCGACGAGTCCCACATCAGCATCCCGCAGGTGCGCGGCATGTATGCGGGGGACCGCGCGCGCAAGGAGATCCTCGTCGAGTACGGGTTCCGGCTCCCGAGCGCGCTCGACAACCGCCCGCTCACCTTCGATGAGTTCGAGGCGCGGCTCGACCAGACCATCTTCGTGTCCGCCACGCCAGGGCCGTACGAGGCGGGGCGTTCGCTCCAGGTCGTGGAGCAGATCATCCGGCCGACGGGACTGGTCGACCCCGAGGTCGAGGTGCGCCCCACCGACGGTCAGATCGACGATCTGCTGGCGGAGATCAGGTCGCGCGTGGACCGCGGGCAGCGGTCCATCGTGACGACGCTGACCAAGAAGATGGCCGAGGACCTCGCCGACTATCTCCGCGAGATGGGCGTGAAGGTCCAGTACCTCCACTCGGAGATCGAGACGATCGAGCGGGTGGAGATCCTGCGCGATCTCCGTCTGGGCGTGTTCGACGTGGTCGTGGGGGTGAACCTGCTCCGCGAGGGCATCGACCTGCCCGAGGTGACGCTCGTCGCGATCCTCGACGCCGACAAGGAGGGATATCTCCGGTCGGAGGGATCGCTCATCCAGGTGATCGGACGCGCCGCGCGGCACGTTGAGGGCCGCGTGATCATGTACGCCGATCGCATGACCGCCTCGATGAAGGCCGCCATCGACGAGACCGAGCGTCGACGCGCCCGCCAGGTCGCGTACAACCGCGAGCATGGCATCGAGCCGACCACCATCGTGAAGGCCATCCGCGACGTCGGCATGCGGCTCCAGCAGCTCGCCGACACCGAGGGGGTCTACGAGAAGAGCGGGCGGCCCATCGCGGCGGGCCAGCTCCCGAAGGACGAGCTCCTGCGGCTCATCAAGGACATCGAGTCGCAGATGAAACAGGCCGCGAAGGATCTCGAGTTCGAGAAGGCCGCGGCGCTGCGCGACGAGGTGGTGGAGCTGCGCGGCCTGATGGTCCTTCAGGACGGGCCTGATGCGCTCGCGGCGGCGGGCGACCGCCTGCCGGGCGCGCCGCGCACCACTCGGCGCGTCATGCGCCGCCGGCGCGGGATCTGACGCGCATGGACATGCGAAGGCAGCACCGATGCCGCTGACCACGATCCACGTCAAGGGGGCGCGGGAGCACAACCTCAAGAACATCGACATCGAGATCCCGCGCGACAAGCTCGTGGTCATCACCGGCCTGTCGGGCTCGGGGAAGTCCTCGCTCGCGTTCGACACGAT
>DASSPF010000206.1:0-3738 GCA_035699805.1 Candidatus Limnocylindria bacterium
GAAGGTGAAGAAGCGCGAGGTCATCGAACGTCTGTTGACCATGCGGCAGGGCGAGGCCCAGGTGGCGCGGCCCGCCGCCGCGACCACGCGCGCCCTCACCGACGTCGAGCGCGTCGTCGCGCAGGTGGCGAACGTGCCCGCCGACCGCGTCACCGCCGAGGCACAGCTCTCCGCGGATCTCGGGCTCGACTCGCTCGGCCGGGTGGATCTCCTCGGGGTCATCGAGGAGGAGCTCGGCACGTACATCGACGACGCGGCGCTGCCGCCCGACGCGACGGTCGCCCAGCTGGAGGCCATGGTGAGCGCGGCGCGCGACGCGAAGCCACCGACGGGCATCTTCGGCTGGCCGCTCAGCCCGTTCGTGCGGTCGCTCGGACTGATCCTCCAGCAGGTCTTCCTCTGGCCGCTCGTGCACCTCTTCTATTCGGTGAAGGTGACCGGCCGCGAGAAGCTCCAGGGGCTCCGCGGCCCGGTGCTGTTCGCACCGAACCACTGCCTGCACTGGGACAACGGCATCATCCTCACCTCGATCCCGCTCTCGTGGCGCTGGCGCCTGGCGGTCGCGGCGGCGGCGGACGATGTCTTCGGCAACCGGCTGAACGGGATCTTCTCGGCGGTGCTCGCGAACGCGTTCCCGCTCGCGCGCGAGGGCGCCATCCGCCGGAGCCTGGAGCTCCTCGGCGCCCGTCTCGACCGGCGCTTCTCGGTGCTCATCTACCCCGAGGGCAAGCTCACCATCGGCGGGCCGACGCAGCCGTTCAAATCCGGCACCGGCCTCATCGCGGTCGAGGGCGGCACGCCGGTCGTGCCGATGAAGCTGAAGATCGGCAACGTCTCGGTCCTCGACCACTGGGATCGCTCGTGGGAGCCGTTCCGATCCAACGGCTGGCGTGGCAGCGTGGAGGTCGTGTTCGGCGATCCGCTGTACTTCCCGAGCGGCACGCCGCCGGCGGAGGCGACCGCCCGGCTGCAGGCCGCCGTCGCCGCACTGTGAGCGATCGAGGGGCCGGCGCGGAGACGCCGATCGGGCGCTGGTGGGTGACTCGCGTGGCGATCGCCGCCGCGGCGGTCGTGCTCGTCATCGCCGCGGTGCGCCTGATCCTCGAAGCCGCCGCGCTCCTCTCGCACGTCATCCTCCTCGTGGTCTTCGGGGTGGTCGTGGCGTTCGTGCTCGGCCCGGTCGTCGAGCTGCTCGAGCGCCGCCTCCGCCGGCGCGGCATCGCGGTCGCGCTCACCGCGGTCGGGGCGATCGCCATCCTCGTGGCCGGGATCGCGCTCATCACCGTGCCGCTCGTCCGCGAGACCCGCGCGCTCGCGGAGGATGTCCCGCGCTACGTCGCGATCCTCACCAGTGACGAGCCGCTCTCCATCCTCGGCATCGACATCTCCGGCGAGCTGCGCCAGCGCGTCGGTGCGGAGATCGGCGCACGCGCCGGCGACTGGACGCAGCAGGCCGCACGCGGCGCGCTCCGCGTCGGTGCGGGGATCCTCGATGTGCTCGTCGTGGTCGTGCTCGGCGTCTATCTCCTCGCCAGTGCCCCGGCGACGCGTGCCTGGCTCCTCGCGCGGGTACCGCGCGCGCGGCGACCCGAGGCGAAGCGCATCGAGGGCGAGGCACGCCGCCTCTTCGGCGCCTACGTGCGGGGGCAGCTGCTCCTCGGCGTCATCATCGGCACCGCGTCGGGCATCACGTATGCGGCGCTCGGTGTCCCGTACGCGGTGTTCCTCGGCGTGCTCGCCGGCGTCCTCGAGCTCGTGCCGATCGTCGGGCCGATCGTGGCGGGCGCCGCCGCCGCCGCCGTGTCGCTCACGCAGCCCTTCCCCCTGGTCATCTGGGTGATCGTGGCGGCCACCCTGATCCAGCAGATCGAGAACCACTTCCTGGTGCCGCGGATCTCCGGCGACGCCGTAGGGCTCCATCCGCTCGCGGCGCTCCTCGCCGTGCTGGTGGGTGTCGAGCTCGCGGGGATCGTCGGCGCGATCTTCGCCGTCCCGCTCACCGGGCTCGCGTGGAGCGTCTGGCGCGCACGATCGTCCGAGGACGCAGCGACGGCTCCGCCATCGCCGCGCTCATGAACGCGTAGCGACGTCCCTCGCGGTTCGTGGCGGCGGCATGCGTTCCGTCGGCGCCGAGGACCACGATGTTGAACGCGGCATCGTCCAGCACGTTCGCGTCGGCGATCGCCTGGCGGGCGACGCTCATCGGGCCGCGCCCCTGCGCGAGCCGGTCCACCGCCGTCTTCGCGGTGACTCCGCGGATGGCGAGCTCGCCGAAGCCCGTGCAGCAGGCGCCGCCGCTCCGCGTATCGCAGTAGTTGCCCGCGCCGACGATGGGCGAATCGCCGACGCGTCCGGGGTACTTGTACGCCCAGCCGCTGGTGGTGACGGCGGAGGCGATGTTGCCCCTGCGGTCGAGCGCGATGAAGTTCACCGTACCGCGCTCCTCACCCACCACCCGTCGGACCACCGGCACGAGCCTCCTACGCGCGCGCACGCTGGAAGGCGTCTCACGGACCTTCGCCAGACGCTCCACCCACAGCCGGCGCGTGGACGCGGTGAGATTGTTGGTGCGCTCCGCACCGATCTCCGCCGCGAAGCGCGCCGCCCCGCCGCCCACGAGCATCACGTGGGGCAGCCGCTCCATCACCGCGCGCGCGACGCTGATGGGGTGGAGATAGCCCTGCAGAGCGGCGACCGATCCCACGTGGTGGCTCGTGCCATCCACGATCGAGGCGTCGAGCTCGACCTGGCCGAGGATGTTCGGATGGCCACCGCGCCCCACGCTGCGGTCGGTGACGTCGGCCTCGACGTGGCGCGCGCATGCCTCGACCGCGTCGAGGGCGCTGCCGCCGCGCTTGAGGATGCGCACGCCGTCCGGCAGCGCCTTCGCGCCGTTGCCGCTCGCGACGATGATCGGTGTCGTCATCGCCCGGTCATGCTTCGCACCACGCGGAAGCCGACGCCGCGAAGGTCCTCCCCGGCGCGCAGGCGCTTCTGCGGCGCGGACTCGGAGAGCGTGTCGAGGTACGAGCCGCCACGTAGCACGCGCCCCTCGGCCCAGGTGTTCGTCCACTCGCGCACGTTGCCGATCAGGTCGAGCACGCCCTCGGGCGACGCGCCCGCGGGGAACGCGCCGACGGGCGTGGTGCCGGCACGCTCGGCCTCGCGAACATTCGCTCGCGTGACGTCGTCGTTGTTTCCCCACGGCCACCGCCGTCCGGCATTGCCGCGCGCCGCCTTCTCCCACTCGCGCTCATCCGGCAGACGGTAGATCCGTCCGGTCGCGACGCTGAGCCAGCGGCAGTACGCGACCGCGTCTGCCCAGGAGAGGCCCTCGGCGGCATGGTCGGCGGGTCCCTTCCGCCAGCCGGGCGCGGCGTGGCCCGTCGCGCTGAACTCGGCGAACTCGGCGTTCGTCACGGGCAGGCGCGCGATCGCGAAGACATTGACGTGGACGGTGCGCGGCGGATCGTCGAGAAGCGCATCGCTGGCGGGGATGACGACGACATCGGGCTCGCTCGGCACGCACCGAGATTAGCGGCGCGGGCGAAAGGTCGCCCGAACGGGGGACCGCTCTCCCCTGAGCGCGCGATGGCGCGCAGACGCGAGCGCGGGAGGATGCCGTGGTGGTCCTCCGCCCGGTGGTGTGGGACGCGACGATGGTGACGCCGCGGGATGACCGCGGCGTCACGGTCGTCCTCCGGGTGACCTACCGGAGCATCGAGCAGATCTGCCTGG
>DASSPF010000207.1:0-2965 GCA_035699805.1 Candidatus Limnocylindria bacterium
GCGCTGCTGCTCGGTGCGCCGCTCGGCCTCGAGCAGGCGCGCGGAGATCCGCTGCTCCTCCTCGAGACGCATCTGCGCCAGCTGCTGCTCGATCTCCAGGCGCTCCTGCTGGACGCGCTGCGCGAGCTGCGTCTCGGCCTCACGCCGGCGCAGCGCGAGCTCGTTGGTGAGCTCGGTCTCTGCCGCGAGGCGCTCCGACTCCAGACGCGCCTCCTCCTCGCGCGTGCGCGTGGCGAGTCGCTTGGCGAACGCGTCCTCACGCGCCTTGAAGTCCTCGACCTGCCGCGCGAGCTCCTGCTCGAACACCGCGCGCTCGCGCTCCTCGACCAGGCGGCGCTCCTCGTCCCGGCGCTTGGCCTCTTCGACCGCGCGCGCGGCGCGGCGCTGCGCCATGCGCTCGTCCTCTTCCAGCTGCGCCTCGCGCTGCTTCAGCCGCTCGGCGTCCTTGGCGAGCTGCGCGGCGAGCGCCTCGAGCTCGCGGCGCTGCCGTTCCTGCGCGACGCGCTCGGCGACCGATCCGGTCGCGCTCGCGGCCACGGGCGCGACCGGCGCGGTGGTGCTGTCGGTGAAGGTCTCCTCCACCTCGAGACCGGCAGGCGCAGGCGGGGTCGTATCGCTCGGTCGAGTACCCAGAGGTCCCATGAAGGCCGACTATCCTGCGCGCACGCCCGCCGAACATCCATACGTCGGGGGAATCTGAGACCGGGTCGTGCCCTCCCCCAGCCGGGGGACCTCATCGCGGACGGCGAGGGATGACGCGCCCATCTTGGTCCAAGACCGTCCGGGTGCCCAGCGGACTCTGGAGATAGGTGCGCACATCGACCCGCAAGAGGTCGGCGGTGGCACTCCCAGGGTGGTCCAGCAGCAAGACGCGTAAGCGGACTGAGGAGGCATCCTCTTCTCCCGCCACGTAGCCGATCGAACTCGACCGCCCGATGCCGATCGCCAAAACGAGCGTTTGGCCGTCATCGAGGACGTCGTAGCTCTGGATCGGCGCGAACGAACGGCCACCCGTGAGGAGCGCGCCCACCCCGATCGCAGCGCCGAACCCGATGACCATCCCGAGGACCAACGCCAAAGCGACCGCGCGTGCCACACGCCAACGTTACCTCTGACCACGAGGCGCACAGCAAGTCCAGGTCGCGTCCGCATTTGCGGGCCTTTTCCGATCTCGCGGCGCTCGCTCTCGACGGGCCCCGGACCGGGCCGTGACGGCGTCGGAGCACGGCAAACCGGGCTCATGGCACGTTATGCAGTCCATGGCGTCCCTGAGAGGCGTCCTCCTGGTGCTGGCGCTCGCCGGGTGCACGGCGACGCCCGCCGTCGCACCCGCCACCGCGTCCGCCGGTGCGCCAGCGGCCCTGCCCGACCCGGCGGCATCGGCGGCGACGCTGCCGCTCGCCGTCGTCGAGAACGTGTACGGCACGATCGCCGTTCGCACCGCGGCGGGGGCCCAGTGCTTCGCGCAGGTGCAGGTGAAGCGCGGCGAATTCGGGGACGCGCCCCCGTCGGATCTCGCGCCGCTGCGCGCGGACGGCGCCGGGAGCGCGCGGTGGACGTACACCGCGCCGCGCCTCCCGGCGGGCACGGGCCGGCACGTCGTGCGCTGCGTCGGCGACGCGGCCGCGACGGTCGACGCGACGTTCGACGTGACGCGGCCGCCGCTCCTGCCGGGGGAGCTCACCGTCCGCGTCACCACCACCACGCCGCCGCGCGTCGGGTCCACGCCCGACCCCTCGCTCCTCGCTCTCCGCGAGGCCGTCGTGGAGCGCGTGCGCACGACGCTCGAGCAGGAGTGGTCGAGGGCGACGCGCGGCCTCGGCCGGCTCCGCGTCGTCGAGGGCTCCGAGGACGTGAGCGTGTACGTCGTCGCCGGCGAGGGCACGTCGGTGAACCGGAAGAGCTCGGTCGACGGGTCGATCGACATCGTCATCTACGTCCGCGGGGCGCTCGAGGACAAGAGCCCGGAGAACGCCGTCGCGACGGTCCTCCACGAGCTCGGCCACATCTGGTGCTGCTTCGGCCCCGACTCGGACGGCAAGGGCCACTGGAAGGAGAAGCTCCGCGATCCGGGTCTGTACGGCGTCGACAAGTACGGGCTCATGACCGACCCGGTGACCTGCGTGTCCTTCGGCGCGGTCCTGAGCTGCCCGAACCGCTTCAGCGACCGCGAGATGCGCGAGCTCGGGTTCACGTCCTTCCCGCAGCCCGCCCCGGACCCCTGCGTCGCGAGCTGGCTCGACCTCAAGTCCGAGATGAACACGATCACCGCCGCGCTCGACGCGCTGAAGCCGCGGATCGACGGCACGCGCGCGCGGATCGAGGCGCTCGCCGCGCAGATCCGCTCGCTCGAGGCCCAGTACCCCGGCGGCATGCCGCCGTCCGTGTACTCGCAGTACCAGTCGCTCATCGCCGAACACAATCGGCTCGTCGGCGAGCTGAACGTCGACGTCGACCGCTACAACGCGCAGGCCGAACGCACGAGAGCCCTGGCAGCGCAGCTCAACGCGCTGCCGTGCGAGGGGTCGTAGGGGGCGGAGCCGTCCCCGGGGCTCGAACCCGGAACCGGTGGTTTACAAAACCACTGCTCTGCCAATTGAGCTAGGACGGCGTCGTTTCTCAATGATTGTCGCGCATGCGACGAGCGGGCGCGGGCCCGCCAACGTGCGCCCAGAGCGGGCGCGCTACTCGCTGGCCTTCTTCCGAACGGTCGGCTTCTTCGGCGCCGCGGTCTTCTTTGCGACGGCGCGGCGCTTCTTCGGCGGATCGGCGACTGCCTCTGGCTCGGACGGCGCGTCCTCCACCGGATCGTCGGCGTCATCGGCGGCGTCGCCGAGGTCGCTCGCGACGGCCCCCGCCGCGTCCTCCATCGCCACGCCATCCTCGCGCTCGATGTCTTCGTGCGCCTCGCCGTTCTCCTCGGCGACATCGTCGAGCGTGTCCTCGGCCTCCTCGTCGACGTCGC
>DASSPF010000208.1:0-10196 GCA_035699805.1 Candidatus Limnocylindria bacterium
TACGGCGCCGTACGAGCGTGAGCCCGCGCCGCAGATCGCCTCTCGTCGCGGCTACCAGTTCGCGGGCAGGCCCGGATCCGTCGCCGGGAGCGTGACGCCCTCGGGGTAGATCACGTACACGATGCCCGCCGAGCCGCCGAGCCAGACCTGCTCGAAGTCCGCCCGGCCGTACACCTTGCGCACCTCGGCGTTGGTGGGCACCGCGGGATCGTTCGAGATGACGTCTCCGTTCGCGGTGAACCCCACGATGGTCAGGAGATGCCCGTTCGTCTTGCCGAAGTAGAAGCCGGGCAGCTTGCCGTTGATCGAGGCGATGAGCGGGATCCCCGCCGCGATGAACCGCTCCGCCTCCGCGAGCGAGCGCAGCCGGGTGACAAATCCGTTCAGACCGCGCTCGGCCGCGTACGCCGTGTTGAACGGCCAGTTCCCCGCCCCCTGGTAGTTCCAGTCGTAGACGGCGCGAGCGGCGTAGTCCACCTGTCCGTCCGCGTGACCGGCGCCCGGGAACGCGCTGAGCTCGTCCGCGCTCGGCCCGTAGCCCCAGTGGTCCAGGATCATCGCCGTGGACGTGGGGCTGCACCACGCTTCACCACCACCGTCGTACTCGGGGAAGTGGCCGATGTGCGTCTCCTGCGAGTACGCCGGGACATCGATGGTCGCGACGACGCCGGTGTGGGCGCTCGGGATCGCATAGTCCGATGCGGCCGAGGTCATCGCACCGACGAAGCGCACGCTCGGCGTCGCACTGCTGCCCGCCTCCCGATGCAGCCCGACCTCGATCTGGTACGACGTCAGCGGCGCGGCCTTCTTGCCGCGAATGAACGTGTCGATGGCCACGAATCCGTCCGCGTCGCCCTGGCCGCTCACCGAGGTGCGGCGGGCCGGGTCGGGAGCGGCGGTCCAGATCCCCATCGTGTACCACTTCGTCGTTCGGCCACTGCCGCTCGCGCGCATCCTGATGGTGAGCCACGTGCCCGCGGGCGTCGTCGCGTTCCACGAGGCCACGAGCTCGTCGAATGCGAATGGGACGACCTCCGCGGCCGAGGTCCAGGTTCCGCTGTCCGCTCCGGAGAGCGTGAGCACACCACCGGTACGGTCCACACCGTCGGCCGTGCCTCCCGCGAGATCGAAGCGCGCGAAGCTGACCGACGGCGCGTCACTCACCTTGGCCACGGCGTCGTGAACGAGTGCCGACATCAGCAGTACCTGGACGGCGATGAGCACGCAGAGCGAGCGGCGCATGGTCCCTCCCTGCCGGCATCCACCGGCGTCGCGCCGTACAGTCTGCGCATGGCCGGTCTGGCGCGTCCAGAGCTCTTCCTGTCCACCGCCCAGGTCGCCGAGCGGCTGCGTGAGCCCACGGTCCGCATCGTGGACTGCCGCTTCTCGTTCGAGGGCGACGCGCGCACGGACTACCTGGCGGCGCACCTGCCGGGCGCGGTGCACTGCGACTGGTCGCGCGACCTCTCGGCTCCCCCACCCGCGTCCGGGCACCCGCGCTGGATGCTCCTCGGACCCGCCGAGTTCGCGAGCGCGATGTCCCGTCTGGGCATCGGCAACGACACGGACGTCATCGGCTACGACGCCGAAGGCGGCCATCACGCCGCGCGGCTGTGGCTCGCGCTCCGCCGCTACGGGCACGACCGCTTCGCGGTGATGGAGGGCGGCATCCAGAAATGGCTCGCCGAAGGCCGGCCCACCGAGAGCGGTGAGGTCCCGGTCGCACCCGCCACCTTCACACCCCGCCCCCGCGCGGGGGTCATCGCGACGAAGGAGGAGGTCCTCGCCGCGGTCCGCACCGGCGACCCGTGGCTCCTCGATGTGCGCCGCGATTCCGAGTTCACCGGAGTCGAAAAGCGCGCCGCGCGCGGCGGGCACATCCCCGGCGCGGTGAACATCCTCTGGAAGGATGCGCTCCGCGACGACTGGACGCTCCGCGACGCGGACGAGCTCGAGGACCTCTACGCGAACGCGGGCTTTGGCGCGGAGACCTCGGCCATCACGTACTGCCAGGCCGGCGTGCGCGCCGCGTTCACCCACCTCGTGCTCACCGCACTCGGCCACGACGACGTCCGCACGTACGACGGCTCATGGGAGGAATGGGGCAACGATCCGGCCCTCCCGATCATCGAGGGGCGCAGCTAGCGCTAGTCGCGCGTCGGGAGCGGCATCTCGCCCAGGAGCAGCGGGCCGGTCGCGTCGGCCTCCGTGGCGGAACTGGCGGTCGATGCGGCCTTCGCGGCAGTGGTCGTGGCCGCCTGTCCGGTCGAGCTCGTCGCCAGGATGGTGTACGTCCCGGCGGGCCAGGTGCTGCCGAGATAGGTCGAGTAGTCCCCGAATTCGGTGATCTGCCTGGTCAGCGTCTGCGGCACCACAGGCCCGCTGATGGTGATCGTGACGGTGGAGCCCGGCGTGAACCCATAGAGCTGGATCGAGAGCCCGGGACCCTGCGGTGTGTGCGCGGCCGTGGCGATGCCCGGATAGACCGCGGCGAGCGCCCGCACGCGTGAGGCGTAGGCCGTGGAGAAGGTCGAGAACGGCTGTGCCGCGACCGTCGCGTACGCCGTCTCGAAGGCCTGGCCCTGCCCCATGAGGTCGAGGAGGCGGACCATGCCCGCAAGACCCACGTCCGTGCGCAGGAGCTGCACCGCCTGTGACGCGGCGTAGTACTGGTACGCGCCGCCCAGCCCGCCACGCGCGTTCCAGGCGTCCACATCGGTCATCTGGGCGAGCGTATACAGCGTGCCCGTGGCGGCCATCGACGCCGCCCCGTACCGGTTCTGCATCACGCGGTGCGTCCCGTTCGCGATCGCGAACTCCTCGCTGCGCGCGTTCCCCTCATCGAGCCACGCGGGGATGTCCCCGGGCACGATCTGGTGATGCATCCAGTGCGTGAGCTCGTGCCGCATCACCGTCACCGGGAGATTCGCGCGCTGCTTCTGCCAGTCCACGCCCACGGCGTGCGCCGTCGCGTTCTGCACCCAGATGCCCGTCGACGTACCCCCCACGGTGACGGCGTCCGTAGCGCCGAGACCGAGGATCGACTGGAGGCCCTGCGTGTAGCTGACCGTGGTGGTGAAGACGTACAGCCGCGGCTTCACGCTGAACGCGCGGCCGAAGTCGACCTGGATCTGCGCCACGTCGGCCGCGGCCTGCGTGGCGATGGTCGCGCGGTCGGTCGGCGAGATCGTCGCCTCCATGTACAGATCCGCATCGGCGCTCGACTGCAGGACGAACGTGATGCCGCCCACGGTGGTCGTCGTCGGCGCGTTCACCGTCACGGCCGCGCTCGCCGAGACCTGACCGCTCGTCACCGTCAGCGTCCCCACCCCGGCGGCACTCCCGGCGGTGAAGAGTCCAGCCGACGACACCGACCCCAGCGAGGCCGGGGTCACCGACCAGGTCTGTCCGGACGCCATGAGCACACCGAACTGGTCGCGGACGCTCGCCGTGAACTGCTGCGTGCCGCCCGTCGCCACGGTGGCGGTCGTCGGGCTGATGCGCACGCTCCCGGGCTGCCCCGTGGGCACTTGCGCGGGCAGCGCGACGGCCTCGAAGATCATCGAGGCGTCGCCGCCGGTCTGCGCCTGCTCGAAGGCGATCGTCGCCACCGTCCCGGTCGCGTCGATCGTCGTCGAGTACTGCGTGTTCTCGGCGAGGCCAGTCACGGTGCGCGGATCCACACGCGTCGTGCGGCCTGGGACGAGGGTCAGGGTCTGCGTCGCGGAGAGGTCACCCGTGTCGAGGCGGAACCAGCGCAGCGTCGCCTGCGCGGCGGTGACCGACTGGACGTACAGCGTCGTGGTCCACCCGGTCGGGCCGCCGACGGTGCGGAACACGGCGGGCGCGAGCGCACGCTGCGTCGGGGCGGCCGAGGCCAGGTAGCCCGCCGCCGTCGTGGACGACACCGGGAGGACGACCGCGGCGATCGGGCTGGTCGCGGTGATGGTGAGCGCGTACTCGCCGGGCGCGAGGCAGCCGGTCGCGGCGGTGGCACCGCAGAACGCGAGCGCGGTGTCGCCGCTGGTGTAGCGCACGTCGAACGGCCTGGCACCGCGGGCCGGGATGGCGGCGAGCGTGAAGACCTGCGGCGCGCCGGCTCCGAGGGGCGTGAAGGTGAGCGTCGCGGAGAGCGGCGCGGTGCCCAGGTTCTGCACCACGACGTTCGAGAAGAGCGTCGTGCTGCGGACCGCGTACGGCGCGTACAGCGTCGTGCCGCCCGCGGCGATGCCGTTGTGGCTGTAGGCAGAGGCGCCGCCCACCTCGTTGTGGGCGTTCACCACCAGCGCGACCGGCTGCGGGCTCGTGACGACGACCGAGTACTGGCAGCCGTCGAGCAGGCCGGATCCGGCGGCGCCGGTGAAGGCCGCCTCGAAGTCGGGGTCGAACACCTTCGACTTGCCCGGGTCGATCGCCTGCGTGCGCGCGTACGTGTGCGGTGTCGTACACGACGGGCTCGCGGCCGAGGTGAACGTCGCGGTCGCGCTGGTCGCCACGGACCCGAGGTTCTGCACGATCAGCGGGACGTCCCAGCCGAAGAATCGGCGCGTGACGTTCGGGACGTACACCGTCGTCGCGCCGCTGGTGAAGCCCGAGTACGAGAGCGCCTGCTGCGATGCGCCGGCGCCCTGGACCTGGTTCACGATCGCGACGACCGGCGCCGCGAAGCTCTTCACGATGACGCTGAACTGCGTGTTGTCGGGGAGGTCGGCGTCGGCATTGGGGTCGTCGACGAGCGAGGTCCCGGGCGCGAGCCCGTTGGTGCGGCGGCACACCACCTGCGCGCCGTCGCTGAAGCGGTAGAAGGTGATCTCGACCGCGGTCTGGATGGTGCCGGTGTTCTGGACGTAGAAGGGGGTCACCCACCCCGCGGGACCACCGAGCGTCTTGGTGACATTCGGCAGGTACACCGTGCTCACGGCGCTGGCCGTGGTGCCGCAGGCGGCGGCCCGCGCGGCGGTGGGCCGCACGTTCGGAAGGGCCAGGAGCGTGGCGACGACGAAGAGCGCCAGCAGCGCGACGCGCGACCCGCCCCCCACCTTCACCGTCGTTCCAGTATGGGTGCGCGCGCTAGCGTCGACGCTTGCCTGTGAGCTCGTGCGCGAGGTCCGGCGGCACATCTGCCTCTATCTCGATACCGGCCTCGCTGTATGCGGTGTTCCGAAGCGATCCGCGCTCGCGCACGCGCTGGACGAGGGCACCGTCGGCGTACGGGACGACCACCTTCACGCGCTCCCACCCTGCCGCCGAGAGCTCGGCGAGCCGCGCACGCAGCGCGTCGAGACCCTCGCCCGTCCGCGCCGACGTGAACACCGCGCTCGGGAACTCACCCGCGAGGGCCTCACGAAGCGCGTCCCCCTCGGCGCCCCGCAGCGTGTCGGCCTTGTTGAACACCAGGAGCGACGGCCGCTCGCCGAGCGCAAGCGACACGAGCGTCTCCTTCACGACGATGAGCCGCTCGTGGAGGTTCGGATGGCCCACGTCCACCACGTGCAGCAGCAGGTCGGCGTCGTCCAGCTCCTCGAGCGTCGCGCGGAATGCCGCCACGAGCGTCGGCGGCAGCTTGTTCACGAAGCCCACGGTGTCCGACAGCAGGATCGCGCCGCCGCCGGGTACGGTCATACGGCGCGTCGTGGGATCGAGCGTCGCGAAGGGCTGATCGGCGACGAGCACGTCGGCGCCGGCGAGCGCGTTCATGAGCGTGGACTTGCCCACGTTCGTGTAGCCCACCAGGGCGGCGAGGAAGAGACCCTCGCGGTCACGGGAGCGGCGGCTGCGCTCGCGCTGCGCCTGCACCTCGGCCAGACGCGCCTTCAGATCGAGGAGTCGGCGCTCGATGACCCGGCGATCGGTCTCCAGCAGCGACTCGCCGGGGCCACGGGTGCCGATGCCACCGCCCAGCCGTGAGAGGCCCTTCCAGATGCCCCGCAGCCGCGGCATCTGGTATTGGAGCTGCGCGAGCTCCACCTGCACGCGTCCTTCCTTGGTCCGCGCGTGCCGCGCGAAGATGTCCAGGATCACCGCCGACCGATCGACCACGCGCCGCCCGGTGACGCCCTCGAGGCCGCGCTGCTGCGTGGGCGTGAGCTCCTCGTCGGTGACGATGAGATCGGCCCCGAGGCGCGACGCCTCGGTCGCGAGCTCGGCCGCCTTCCCCTTCCCCACCCAGGTGTGCGGGTCGGGTGCGCGGCGCTGCTGGATCGTCCGCCCGGCGACGACCGCGCCGGCCGCCTCGACAAGCGAAGCGAGCTCGTCGAGCGAGTCCTCGGCGTCGAAGCGAGCGCGCGGCTGATCGAGGCCCACCAGGTAGGCGCGCTCGGCGGGGTCACGGGTGTCGATGGTCATGTCCTAACTATGGGGCCGTCCTGCAGGGCGCGGGCCGCGAACGCGACGCAGTTGACGCTCGTCGGGTCGGCCCAGCGGACCTGCGCATCACGGCGGAACCAGGTCATCTGGCGGCGGGAGTACGCCTTGGTGTCCCGGATGGTGAGATCGATCGCCCGCTCGAGCGTGGTCTCTCCGCGCAGGTGGGCCATCCAGTGGACGTACCCGTGCGCGCTCATGCTCGGCAGCCGCGCGTCGATCCCGCGGCGCACGAGCGCCCGGGCCTCATCGAGCACACCGCCGTCCACCATGGCGCGGACACGCGCTGCGATGCGCTCGGCCAGCCACGCGCGCGGTGGATCGAGGCCGATGCGCACCGCGGCGAGCGCGTCCTGGGTGCGCCAGCGCGCGCTCACGCCGCCGGTCAGCAGCGACGCCTCGAGGTAGCGGATGACGCGGCGGACGTTCCGCGGGTCCACACGCGCGGCCGCCTCGGGGTCCAGGCGCGCAAGACGCGCGTGGAGGTCGGCGCCGGCCGCCGCTTCTGCTTCCAGACGCGCGCGCACCTCGGGGTCCGTCGGGATGGCGTCGAGATCCAACCCGTCGAGCAGCGCACGCACGTACAGGCCGGTCCCACCCACGACCACCGCGACCCGCCCCCGCCGCGCGATGTCGGCGAGCGCGGCGCGCGCTTGCCGCTGATACCGGCGCGCGTCGTAGCGCTCGGCGGGATCGGCGACGTCGATGAGGTGATGCGCGACGCGGCGGCGCTCCTCGGCGGTGGGCTTGGCCGTCCCGACGTCCATGCCGCGGTACACCTGGCGAGAGTCCGCGGACACGATCTCGCCGCCGTGGATCTCCGCCAGCTCGAGCGCGAGCGCGCTCTTGCCCGACGCGGTCGGGCCGACGATGGCGAGGATCAGCGTGGCCGCGCCTCCAGCAGCCGCACCGCCTCACGCGCTCGCCCGACCGTCGCCTCATCCGGCTGGAGCTCGCCGTAGCGCACGTCCTCGAACGCGCGCACCACCGGCGCCGCGCCGCGCCAACGCGCATCCTGACCGACGATGCGCTGCTCGTGCTCGAGCGGTGTCTCCGCCTCCGCGCGCCAGCCCACCCCCGCGCGCTCGGCGGCGGCGAGGAAGCGCCAGTACGCCACGCGGATCGCACCGGCCGAGGTTCCGTCGTCGCGCGGGCGGCGGCGACGCGCGGCAGCGCGCGGCCGCAGCGATCGCAGCGTGTCCAGGAGTCCGATGCCGGAAGCAGCCTCGCGCTCCAGGCTGACGCCCACGGGCAGCATCCGTCGACGCTCGCGCAGCATGCGATCCAAGAGGACGATCGCGAAGATCGCGGCGACCGCGACGACGAGCAGGCCCAGCGCGCCGAACACGAACGGCCGGGCCGCCTCCATCTGCCGCAGCATCTCCGCATCCTGCTCGGGCGTGACCTCAGGAAGCTGCGGCCGCTCGAGCTTTCCCTTGCTGACGAGCGGCCGAAGGAACTCGACGACGAAGGCCGCGAGATAGGCGAAGGGCAGCACCACGACGTACAGGACCCGCGCGGCGAGCGGACCGAGCAGGTCTCCCAGACCCGCAAGCAGCTCAGCGAGCGCGGGGGCGAATGCCGCCCCGGCGATGGCCGCGAGCCCGACGATCACGGCGACACTGGTGGCGGCCGACACGCGCGCTGTCCCGACCGTGCCCCGCGAGAGCGCAAGCTCCTCGATGGTCCTGGACAGTGAGAGCGCCGTCGCCGACGCGGCGAGCGCAAGGAGTGCCAGCGGCGCGAATGACGCACGGTCGATCTCACCCGGCGCGAAGATCGCGAAAGTGATCGCGGCCGCCACGGCCGGTATCGCGTTCCGGGCGTCGGTCCAGTGCGTCGGCCCACGGGCGACCGAGACGACACGCCAGAGGAACGCCTCGGCGAGCAGGCCGAAGAGCAGGATCCGCGCGACCACACTGAAGCCCTCGGCTCGGCTCGTCGGCAGCACCAGACCCCACGCGACGCCCGCGGCCAGGGTGAGGACGAGGACCGTCGTGCTGCGCCGCTCCGCTCCCACCTCGCGCAGGACCGTGACGAGAAGGAGCGCCAGGCCGAAGAGCACGAGCGTGGTGGGAACGGCCGGCAGCGCATCACGTCCGTTCGTCACGGCGTGCGCGATGGAGGCCGCGGCGGCGAAGAGCACCGCCTCGACGAAGCATCGCGCGCCGATCAGCGCGGCGAGCGACCCGTCAGATCGCACGCCGCAGCTCCGCCGCGTGAAGCACGTCGATGACGATGCCGTGGGCCACGAGATGCTCGCTCACGCCGGGCGCTGGTGCGAGGACGCTCACGGCCAGCACGCGATGGTGCGCGCGCCGGAGCGCGAGCATCGCGCCCGCCAGCCCGCTCGAGATGGTGGGAGTGACGACGACGAGCGTGGCGCCCCAGGGAAGCCGGCCCCGCTCGGCGAGGAACACGACCTCCGGCGAGTTCACCGCGTACGGCCCGAGCCGCGCGAGGATCTCCAGGCTTCGCGTCAGCGCTCGCGGACCGCGCGAGAGCGCCGAGCGCGGGCGCTGGTGCGTGAGATTGTCGATGCCGTTGGTGACCAGGCCCACCTGGCGACCGGCGCGTGCGGCCTGCCGGACCAGATCGGCGGCGGCGGAGACGACGATCTCCACCGCCTCGGGGTCCGCTTGGACCCAGTACTGCTCGTACGAGGCGACGTTCACCAGGAACACCGCGTCCAGGCTCGTCGCTGGCTCGTACAGCTTCGTCTGAAGGGTGCGCAGACGGGCGGACGCCTTCCAGTGGATCTCCTTGCGCGGATCGCCCGCCCGATGCTCACGCACGCCGCGGAAGCGCAGCGGGTCGGGCAGCAGGCCGCGCCGGACGGCCGTCTCGGCGAGCGGGCGAAGGCTCGGGAGGTGACGGTCGCGCACGGCCAGAGGCGCGGGATACGCCACGACGGCCAGCGAGATGGGGACGCTCCGTTCGACCGACAGGAAGCCGAGCCAGTCGCTGGCGCGCAGGCGCAGCGGCCCGATCGCCGACGCACCGCGCCGCGTGCACGCGAGCGGGAAACGCAGGCTCACGCGCTCATGGCCGCGCGGGGACAGACCCGCGTCGACCCAGCCACGCGGCGCACCCGGTGCGACCTGCTCCGGCTCGATGCCATCCGGGAGGAACAGCCGCAGGTCCAGCCAGGCGAGGGGCAGCGGCTTGCGATTGGTGATGCGCACGGTCGCCACGATCCTCTCGCCCGCCACCACGCGGTCCTGGCTCAGCTCGACCGTCGCCTCGAGCGCGACGAAGGCCAGACGGGCGGTGAGCGAGACGACGACCCAGATGACCACACCGCCGGCGGCGAGGACGACGAGCGCGGGCGATCGCGACAGTGCGGCGAGGATCAGGAAGAGGACGACGAACCCCCACTGGAACCGCCCGCTGCGGGTCACGCGCCGGCGATCGCCCGGGGGGCGGCGCTCGCGCCGGATCCGTCCTCCGCCGGCACCAGTGTGCGCGCGAGGACCTCGTTCACGACGGCGGTGCCGGTGCGACCGCGCATCTGCGCGTCGGCGCCCAGGAAGATGCGATGGCGAAGCACGGCGGTCGCCTGGGCCTTCACGTCGTCCGGCAGCACGTACGCGCGCCCGCGGATCGCGGCGTGCGCCTGCGCCGCCCGGTACAGCGCGAGCGCGGCCCGCGGGCTGCCGCCCAGCTCCACGCCGTCGGCCTTCCGCGTCGCTCGCACGACGTCCACGATGTAGCGGCGCACCGCGTCGCTCACGCGGACGCGGCGCACCTCGTCGCGGAGTCCCGCGAGCGCGGCCGCGTCGAAGAGCGGCTCGAGGGTGTCGGTAGCGACGTTCGCCGGTCCGTGGACGCGA
>DASSPF010000209.1:0-32032 GCA_035699805.1 Candidatus Limnocylindria bacterium
CTTCGTCGGCCTCATCGCGTTCTCGTATTCGGGGACGCTCGGTGCGATCCTCGTCCTGTCGACGCTCTTCATCCTGGTGGCGCAGCTCCGCGCTGCGATGTCCATCTTCCGCGTCGCGCCCGAGCGCTGGCGGGTGGAGCGCCGGCCGGTCGCCGGGTTCGCGGGTGCGGTGATCTCGCTCGCGCTGCTCGTCGGTGGCGTGCAGCCCGACGGCTTCCTGCGGCCGATCGCCGCGTTCGCCGACGAGTTCATCCGCGCCCTGCGGCCCCTCTAGTTCAGGACGGCGCCTGGTCCTCGGTCATCCACTTCTCGACATCGCGCGTGTACTCGACGACGCCATCGGGGAACCACAGCGCGATCTCGCTCGCGGCCGTCTCCGGCGCGTCGCTCGCGTGCACCAGATTGCGCAGCCCCACGAGCGCGTAGTCGCCGCGGATGGTCCCGGGCGCCGCTTCGTGCGGCCGCGTCGCACCGACCATCGAGCGCACGACGGCGATCGCGTTCGGACCTTCGAGCACGAAGGCGATGACCGGCGACGCGCTGATGACCTTCACCAGGTCGTCGTAGAAGAACTTGCCCTTGTGCACCGCGTAGTGGCGCTCCGCGAGCGACCGCTCCACCTTCACCAGGCGCAGGGCCGCGATGCGCAGCCCGCGCCGCTCGAAGCGCGCGAGGATCTCACCGGCGATGCCGCGCTGGACGGCGTCCGGCTTGAGGATGACCAGGGTCCTGTCGTTGCCTGTCACGATGCGATCTCCATATCCACGACGTCCGCGCCGGGCACGCGCACGGTCGCGACCTGTGCGCGTGGCCCGACGGCGGCGATGTACGCGAGCTCTGGTCGCAGGTACTGGCGCGCCACGCGCTGCACGTCGGCGGCGCTGACGCCATCGATGATGGCGCAGACCTCCTCCACCGTGCGAACGCGGCCCAGGAACAGCTCCTGGCCGGCGAGCCAGTTCGAGACGCCGCGGCTGTCTTCCAGCCGGAGCTCCAGCCGACCCTTGTTGAAGTCCCGCACGCGCTCGATCTCATCCTCGGGCACGACCGTCTCGCGCATCTTGGCGACCTCGGCGAGCGCCGCCGCGATGACCTCGGTGATGCGATCGGGGGTCACGCCCGCATAGATCGCGACGTGCCCCGCGTCGACGAAGTTCGCGTTGTACGAATGGACGTCGTATGCGAGCGCCCGCTTCTCGCGCAGCTCGAGGAAGAGCCGGCTCGACATCCCCTCGCCGAGGATCGCGTTCAGCATGTCGAGCGCGTACTTGTCGGGGTGCTCCTGCGGCACGCCTCGCCAGCCGATGCACACGTGCGCCTGCTCCGTCCGCTTCCCGAGCAGCTTCATGCGCGCGCGGCCCGGCTTGGGCGCCGCCGTGAGCCTGGGCGCCTCGCGGGACTCGATGTCCGCGAAGAGCTCGGCGACGGCCGCGAAGACCTCGTCCGCCTGCACCAAGCCGGCGACGGCCACGACGATGCGCGACGGGACGTAGCCACGGCGCATGAAGTCGCGCAGTCTCTCGGCGTCGAGGCCGTTCACGACCTGCTCGCGGCCGGCGACCTCCCAGCCGAGCGGATGGCGCGGGTACAGGAGCTCGTCGAGGATCGTGTGGACGCGGTCCTGCGGCTGATCGCGGTACATCCGAAGCTCCTCGATGACGACGCGCTTCTCCGTCTCGACGTCCGCTGGCCGGAGCATCGGTCGCTGGATGAGGTCGGCGATGACATCCAGCGCCACGCGCCAGTGCCGGGCCGGCAGGCGCGACCAGAAGACCGTGACCTCCTTGTCGGTGGCCGCGTTCACCGCGCCACCACGCGACTCGATGTCCTGGCTGATCTGCGCCGCTGTGGGCCGCTTGGCCGTTCCCTTGAACACGATGTGCTCGAGGAAGTGCCCGGTGCCGGCGTTGGTCTTGTCCTCCAGGCGCGAGCCAGCGCCGACGAAGACCGCGAGCGAGGCCGAGCGTGCGCCGGGCATCTCGGAGACGAGCACGCGGACGCCATTGGGGAGGACGCGCTTTTGGTACTCCAGGCCGCGAACGCTAGCAGGCCGCCGGTCGCGGCGCGCCTAGCGGCAGAACGCCATGGTCATGTACATGGCGTCGCGGCCCTGCACCGCACCGATGCCGACGCGGCGGAAGTTCGGATCCATGATGTTGGTGCGGTGGTTGATGGGCTCCCACGGCTCGTTCATGAACTCGATGTGGAGCGCGTCGACGTTGTTGTTCCAGATCTTCCCGGTGTTCTCGCCGTACCACCCCGTGCCGCACACCGGCACGTAGCGCGACTTCGCGGTCCCGTCGGGGCCGTCGTGATACACGTAGCCGTACTGCGACTCGACCGCGCTGTGGGCACGCGCGGCCGCGGACACGGCGGCGTCGAGGGTGAGTGGCACGAGCCCGCCCGCCTGGCGCGAGGCATTCATCAGCGCGAGCATGCGCAGCTCCGCGGCCGCGAGGTCCGCGGTGATGACCGGCGCGAGCGTGCGCAGCGGCGTGGGCCGCGGCGTCGGCGGGCGTGTCGGCTCCGGGGTCGGAGCAGGCGTCGGCTCCGGTGTGGGCTCGGGCGTCGGCTCGGGCGTCGGCTCCGGGGTGGGAGCAGGCGTGGGCTCCGGGGTCGGCAGCGTGGCACTGTCGCGCCGCAGCAGCACCTCGTCGCGCACGCGAGCGGCGCCGCGCGCGGCGGCGGCCGCGCGGTCAGGGGCCGGGACCGGCGCGGCTTTGGCCGCGGCCGTAGCGCCATCGGGTAGCGCGAAAGATGCGACCACGAGCGAGCCGAGCAGCAGTGCGAGGGCGATGCCGGGGAGCGCCGCCGTCAGCCGCTGGGTGGTCACGCGTCGGCGACCCCCTGCTCGGCGTACGTGATCACGAGGTCGGCGCCGGCGCGGCGGGCGGCCGCGATCCCCTCCTGCTCCATGGCCGCGGCGTCATGGACCACCTCGTTGGCGAAGTAGAGCGCGTGCTCGTCGGCGGTGAAGAACGAGATGACCGGGCGATCCGCGGCCAGCGCCACATCGCCGAGCAGATCCAGCGTCGCCATGCCGGGCTTCAGCACGACAGCGTCGGCACCCTGCGCCACGTCGCGCGCCGCGCGCGCGCGTACCGCGCCGCGGTCGCCGGCGTCGAGCAGCGGGACCGCGCGGTCGGCGATGGGCACGGCCTCGACCGCGATCCGGTGCGACGCGTACGTCGCGCTCTCGAGCTTGGCCATCGCGGCGATGGGCACCGCGCCGTGCGCTGCTCCCGCGAGCGCGGAGCGGAGCGTACGCACCGCGCCGTCGAGCATCCCCGAGGGGATGAGGAGATCGGCACCGGCATCGGCGTGCACCAGGGCGATCTCCGCAAGACGCGCGAGCGTCCGCTCGACATCGGCGGCGCCATCGCTGAAGAGCACGCACTGACCATGGGGCGTGTAGGCGCAGACGCAGACGTCGGTGGCGACCGCCAGGTCGGGTGCGGCGTCCTTCACCGCATGGATCGCGCGGGTCACGACGTGGTCCCGCTCGCTCGCGAGCATCGCCTGCTCGTCCTTACGGTCCGACACTCCGAAGAGGAGCAGTCCACCGACACCCGCCGCGGCGGCGCGGCGGGCATCCCGCACGAGCTCGGTGATGGAGAGGCGCTCCAGCCACGGTGCGTCGGGGACCCGCTCGCGGTCCTCGACCCGCGCCGACACGATCACCGGCCGGACCACCCTGGCCGTCGGCCCGGGGGCAGCCAGAGCCCGCGACCACAGGGGATGGTCGGCAAGACGGCCCCTCGTCAGCGTCGTCTGGCGCACCGTCCCTGGATGGTACGGGCCGCGCCGGGGAACCGACGGCCGTCCGGGTCGGTACTGTTGGTGCCGATGGCCACCCGGGCGCCGCTCCTCACCTTCTCGCTCGCGGCCGGGATCCTCGCTGCGGGCACGGCGTTCGACCTCTTGCCCGCCGCCCCTGGCCCCGGCACCGGCGTCCACCAGACAAGCGGGCTCCTGCGCGAGGAGCGCCCGGCTCCGCCGGTGGAGCCGCAGACGGAGGCGGCTGCGCTCGCGTTCACGGCACCGGCCAGCCTCGCCGAGCCCGAGGCGGCGCTGCCCGTGCCGAAGGCCGCGCCCGCCGCGGCCGCGTTCGAACAGATGAAGCACGTGTGGCAGTCGCTGAACAATTGCGGCCCCGCGGCGGTGGTGATGGCACTCTCGACCCTGGGCGTCGACGCGAGCCAGGAGGTGGCGCGTCTCGCCCTTCGCGGTGCGGACGAGCGCCGCGGGATGGGACCCACCCCGGTCGGGTCATGGGTGAAGGAAAGCTTCGGCCTGCGCTCGATGTGGCGGAACAACGGCACGAACGACCTGATGCGCCGGCTCCTCGCCAACGGCTTCGCGCCGATGGTGACGCAGTGGATGCAGGACCCCTCGGTCTCGCGGATCGCGCACTGGCGCACGCTTCGCGGCTACGACGACGCGCGGCGCGTCTTCCACGTGAACGACTCCATGCTCGGCAACAACGTGACGCTCTCGTACGACTGGTTCGCGAAGAACTGGCAGTCGTTCTCCTACCGCTACATGGTCATCTACCGACCGGAGGATGAGCCGCTGCTCCGCGCGATCGTCGGACGCGACTGGAGCGAGTCCTACGTGCGGCAGGCCATGTACGAGCGAGCGCGCAGCGAGGCGCTCGCTCACGATACGAACTTCGCCTGGCTCGCCTACGGCGAGGCGTCCTACGCCTTCGGCGTGTTCGACGAGGCGGTCGCGGCGTTCGAGCGGGGGCTCTCGCTCGGCTCGGCGACCGGTGCCTTCGGCGTGCGGAACTCCTACCCGCAGGCGCTCCGGGCGCTCGGCCGGCGCGACGAGGCGGACGCGGTGGCGCGCAAGCTGAGCAGCCTCTCGCCGGTCCCGGCCACCGTGGCGGCCGCACCCGACCCGTACGCGATGTTCCTCGCCATCAGCCGGATGCTGCCGAGAGAGACGCTCCCCACGGAGTGATCCGCGTCCGCTTCCTCGGGAGCGGCGACGCGTTCGGCGACGCCGGCCGGCTCCAGGCCTGCATCCTCCTCGAGACCGCCGGCCATCGCGCCCTCCTCGACTGCGGATCGACGAGCCTGGTCGCGATGAAGCGGCAGGGCATCGATCCGAACGACATCGACGCGATCCTGCTCACCCACTTCCACGGCGATCACAGCGGCGGCGTTCCCTACCTCATCCTGGATGGCCAGTTCCGAAAGCGCGATCGGCCGCTCGTCATCGCCGGCCCTCCCGGGGTCCGGGCGCGCATGATGGAGATCTTCGAGGCCGCGCTGCCCACGTCGTCCGCGACCCCGCAGCGCTTCGCCGTCACCTACGAGGAGCTCGGTCCCGCGCCCACCGCGATCGGCCCACTCCTCGTGGAGGCGCATCCCGTCCTGCATCTCGAGCAGACCGTGCCCCATGGTCTGCGCGTGCGCGGCGGCGGGCGCGTCGTCGGCTACACCGGCGACACCGCCTGGTGCGAGACCCTCCCGATCCTGGCCGAGGGCGCGGACCTGTTCGTCGCCGAGGCGTACTCCTTCGACAAGGCCATCCCCCAGCACCTCTCGCATCTGGCGCTGCTCGCACACCGCGATCAGCTCCGGGCCAAGCGGATCGTCCTCACGCACCCGGGACCGGAGACGCTCGCGCGGCGCGCGGATCTGGCGTGGGAGCTCGCCGAGGACGGGACCGAGATCGTCCTCGACTGACTAGCGCCGGGCGGCGCGCTCGGCGGTGGTGGCGAGCCGCTCGGCCGCGGCGGCCAGGACGTCGTCCGTCTTGCAGAAGGTGAAGCGGATGAGGTGCCTGCCCAGCTCCGGGCGCGAATAGAAGGAGGAGCCCGGGACACCGGCCACGCCGACCTCGGACACCAGCCAGCGCGCGAAGGCCACATCGTCGTCGAAGCCGAACGGCGTGATGTCGCACAGCACGTAGTACGCGCCGGCGGGCCGGCGTGGGGCGAATCCCGCGTGGTCCAACGCGGGCAAGATCCGGTCGCGCCGCGCGCGGTACGCGGACGCGAGCGCGTCGTAGTAGGGCCGGCCGAGCGCGAGGCCGGCCGCGACCGCCTCCTGGAGCGGCGCCGGCGCACCGACGGTGACGAAGTCGTGCACCTTGCGGATGCCGCTCGTGAGCGACGGCGGCGCGACGATCCAGCCCACCCGCCAGCCCGTGACCGAGAACGTCTTGCTCGCGCCGGAGATCGTCACCGTGCGGTCGCTCATGCCGGGGAGGGTCGCCATGGGGATGTGCTCGCCCTCGTACACGATGTGCTCGTAGATCTCGTCGGTCACCGCGATGACGTCGTGCTCGATACAGAGGGACGCGATGAGCTCCAGCTCCTCCCTCGTGAACACGCGTCCGGTCGGGTTGTTCGGGGTGTTCACGATGATCGCCTTCGTCCGCGGACCGAAGGCCGCGCGCAGCTCGTCGGGATCGAACACGTTGGCCGGCGGCCGGAGGGGAATGAAGACGGGCGTCGCTCCACAGATGTCCGCGTCGGGGCCGTAGTTCTCATAGAAAGGCTCGAGCACGATGACCTCATCCCCGGGGTCCACGATCGCCAGGAGCGTGCTGATCATCGCCTCGGTCGCGCCACAGGTGACCGTCAGCATCGTCTCGGGGTCCACGGTCATGCCGTACAGGTCGGCGTAGGAGCGCGCCAGCGCGTCGCGCAGCGTCTTGCTCCCCCAGGTGATGGCGTACTGGTTGACATCGGCGTCGATGGCCCGCTTCGCGGCCTCCTTCAGCGCGTCGGGCGCGCTGAAGTTCGGGAAGCCCTGCGCCAGGTTGATCCCGCCGTGGATGTGGTTCAGGCGGGTCATCTCGCGGATCACCGACTCGGTGAAGCCTTCGGTGCGCGTCGCCAGCAGCCGGCGCGCGGCCCGCATCAGTAGCCGGCCTCGAAGTCCACCTGATTGAGGAGCGGCTCACCGGCCTTGTAGCGCCGGACGTTCTCCACGAACAGCGCGAGCGTCCGCTCGCGGACCTTCGGCGACGAGTTGGAGGTGTGCGGCGTGATGATGACGTTCGGGAGCGTCCAGAGCGGGCTGTCGGCGGGGAGGGGCTCCTTCGCGAACGTGTCGAGCGCGGCACCGCCGAGACGGCCGGCCGCGAGCGCCTCGGCCAGCGCGGCCTCATCGACGATGGGACCGCGCGCGATGTTGACGACCCACGCGGTCGGCTTCATGCGCGACAGCACCTCGCGCGACACCGCACCGCGCGTGGCCGGCGTGAGCGGAGCGGCGATCACCAGATGGTCAGCGAGCGCGCTCACCTCCGCCAGCCGGTCGGGCGTCACGACCCGCGACGCGCCGGGAAGCGGGCCGCCGCTGCGGCGCACGGCGATGACCCGCATGCCGACCGCGGCCGCCAGGCGCACGACCTCGCCGCCGATGCTGCCCGCCCCGAAGACGACCACCGTCTGATCGCGCAGCTCATCGTGCTCCTGGTCCTTCCACTCCCGCCGCGCCTGCTGATCGCGATACAGGTGGAGACGCTTGGCGGCACCGAAGATGAAGGCCAGGACGTGCTCGGCGATCTGGATGTCATAGGACCCTGAGTTGTTCGTGATGGTGATCCCGCGCGCGCGGAATTCGGGGATGTCCAGCAGGCGATCGACCCCCGCGGCCGGCGTGTGATACCAGCGGAGCCCGGGTGCCGCGGCGAGGAGCTTCTGGACGCGGTCCCCGCTGATACCGCCGAAGGCGACCTCGGCATCGGCGGCACGGCTCAAGTCCCCCTCGTCGGCGATCCTGATGACCTCGTCATCAGGAAGAGCGGCCGTGAGGCCGGCCTGGGGCGTCGATGGCCACGTGGACCAGAACACGATCTTCGTCACGGCTGGACCCGCATAGTACGCAGCGGACGTCCGCGGCTTGCTCCGGTAGCGCGCGGGGCCGACACTTCCGGGGTGACCAGGTCAAGGGAGGCCCGCACGAGATGAGCGTCATCGAGCTGCGCAGCGACACCTTCAGCAAGCCGACCCCGTCCATGCGCCGGGCGATGGCCGAGGCCGAGGTCGGCGACGACCAGTACGGCGAGGACCCCACGGTGAATCGCCTGGAGGCGCGCGCGGCCGAGGTGATGGGCAAGGAGGCCGCCGTCTACGTCGCGAGCGGCATGCTCGGCAACCTCTGCGGGGTGCTCTCACAGACCGAGCGCGGTGATGAGGTCATCCTGGGCGACCTCGCGCACATCGTGCAGAACGAGATGGGCTCGGCCTTCGTCGTAGGCGGCATCGTGCCGCGCCTCGTCCCGAACCGGGACGGCGCGCCGGCGCTCGAGGACGTCGCGGCCGCGGTCCGTCCGCAGGGCATGTATCCGCGGTCGGCGCTCCTCTGCCTCGAGAACACCCACAACAACTGCGGCGGCACCGTTCTCACCGCCGCGGAGACGAGGGCGCTCGCCGAGCTCGCGCACGAGCGGGGCATGCGCGTCCACCTGGACGGTGCGCGCATCTTCAATGCCGCGGTCGCGCTGGGCGTCGACGTGAAGGATCTGGTCCGCGACGTCGACACCGTGCAGTTCTGCTTCTCCAAGGGTCTCGCGGCGCCGGTGGGCTCGATCCTGTGCGGAGACGCGAAGACCGTGGCCAAGGCGCGCCGCGTGCGCAAGCTCCTGGGTGGCGCGATGCGGCAGGCCGGGGTGATCGCCGCCGCGGCGCTCGTCGCCCTGGAGGAGATGCCGGCGCGGCTGGGCGAAGACCACCGCAACGCCAAGCGGCTCGCCGAAGGGCTCGCGGCGATCCCCGGCATACGGCTCGATCCACGCAAGGTCATCTCGAACATCGTGTCGTTCGAGATCGACCCCGCGGCCATGGACGCGGGGGCCTTCCAGAAGGCCTGCGCCGAGCAGGGCCTGCGTGTCAGCCGGTATCTCGGCAACTCTCCGCGCCTGCGCGCGGTGACCCACCTGGACGTGAGCCAGGACGACATCGATCGAGCGATCGCGATCGCCGCGAGCGTCCTCGCAAGACCCTTGGTGGGCGCTGCGCGCTGAGCCTCACCCGAACGGGGTAGGAAGACCTCCCTACTCACAGCGCGGCTGTCCAGATGTCGCGCCGGGCGCCATGCTTCGGGCAACGGGATGAGGGTCACACACCAACTTCGACGGATCGCGCGGGACGAGCATGGTCAGTCCATGGTCGAGACGGCACTCATGCTGCCCATCCTCATCTTCCTCATCCTCGCCGGCGGCGACATGGCGCGCGGCTACGCGATCCAGATCGCCATCCAGAACGGCGCTCGCGCCGGGGCGGAGGCGGCGGCGATCGACTTCACGCCCACCGCCGCGGAGACCGAGGCGCGCGCCCGCGACGAGATGAGCCGCACACCGGGCATGGACAGCACCGCCCCCACGGTGACGGTCACCTTCGCACAGCAGGACGGCGTCACGGCCTGCGTGAGCCCGCCGACCCTCGCCAATCCGTGTTTCGCGACCGTCGAGGTCCAGATGACCTGGCGCACGATCACGGCCTGGCCGCTCATCCCGAACACCTTCGTCTTCGACCGCGCGACGATCATGCGGATGCTCTCGTACTGATGGGCACGCTGCGGCGCATGCTCCACCACGACGAGGCCGGACAGTCGCTGATCGAGTTCGCGCTCATCCTGCCGCTGCTCCTGCTCATCATCACCGGGCTCTTCGACGTCGCCCGCGCGACCTGGCAGGAGAACACGCTCGCGTACGCGGCCCGCGAGGGCACCCGTTACGCCATCGTGCACGGGTCGGCCTCGGTCGACGGCGTCGTGGCGCACCCAGGCAACGAGCAGCCGATCATCGACGTCGTCCGGGCGGCCGCGGTGGGCGTGCCCAACGTGAGCGTCACGGTCACCTGGCCCGACGGCAACTGCTACGACCGCAATTGCCGTGTCCAGGTGGACGCGACGACGCCATTCGTGCCGATCCCCTCCCAGTACATGCTCGGGGACGCCTTCCAGATCACCCTGCGCGGCGGATCGATGCTGGTGATCCAGCGATGAGACGCTTCGTCCGGTTCTGGGGCGGCGCGGAGAGCGAGGGCGGGCAGGCCATCGTGCTGATCGCCATCACCATGCTCGGCATGCTGATGATGGTGGGCCTGGCGATCGACGCCGGACAGCTCTACTCGGCCCGACGCGCGATGCAGGAGGCGGCCGACGCCGCGGCATATGCGGCGAGTGTCACGCTGTACCAGAACGGCACTCAGGCGCAGGCGTTCTCCGCAGCCGCGGCCGATGCGACGAGGAACGGATTCACCCATGACGGCACGTCGACCTGGATCACCATCCAGCAGCCGACGACCGCGCCGTACAACACCGATCGCTTCGTCGAAGTCACCATCAAGCAGAATGTGAGGACCTCCCTCGTTCCGGCGCAATCCGCGCTCACGGAGGTCACGGTCCGCGCGATCTCCGGCGCGGAGTCGCTGAACAACGAGTACGCGCTCATGGCCCTCGACCGGAACGCGACGAACAACGCGTTCCAGAGTGGCGCGAGCGCCAACGTGACCCTGTCCGGCGGCGGGATCCTGGTGAATTCGACGGGCGCGACCGCGGCCAACAGCGCGACTCCCGCGGGGAACTGGACGATCAGCTGCCCGTCGACGGCTCCGTGCGGGATCGACGTCGCCGGCGGCAGCGGCGGGTCCTGGCCGACATCGTCGCCCGGCGTTCCGAACTACTTCGAGGGGCTACGCACCGGACAGCCGCAGGTGAGCGATCCCTTCGCGGGCTATCCGAAGCCGTCGACGAGCGGGCTGCTGACCGATCGCGCCGGCTTCGGGCCGAGCAACAAGACGCTCGGCGCGGGGATCTACACGACGACACTCACCAACGTCAATCTCTGCCACGGCATCTACATCCTCAAGGGTGGTGGCATGGGTGGCAGCATCGGGGTGGACACCACGAGCACCGACCCCGTGACATTGGAGGCCTGCGACGGCAAGGTCTTCATCTTCAACACGCTCTCGAATTACCCGGCATCCGGAGGCACCTGCACCGGGATGACCGTGAACGGGAACCAGGATGTGACGCTGTACGCCATGACCGATGGTACCTATAAGGGTCTGCTCTTCTACCAGGACGCGGCATGCACGGCGACGATGAGCTTCGGCGGCACATCCTTCCAGCTCACCACCACCGGTACGATCTATCTGCCCGGCGCAGCATTCGCCGCCAACGGCCAGCCCACCATCAGTGGCGGCCAGGTCGTGGCGAAGACCATGGACCTCGGGAACGCCACCATCAACATCACTTTCAACGCGGGCACCTCGGCCCAGCCGATCCTCCCCCGGCTCGCCAAATAGCCGTCCGGCGCGAGGGGCCGTAGCGCGTTGGTCCTAGGACCGCCGCGACCGGGTATCAGCGGCGTTGCGGGCAGACCCACGGACCGCCGAGGACGCTTTGCCGCTGGCTACACTCGCGCTCCAATGCGTCGGCTCGATCTTCCGCGACCGCGGCTGCCACTCGTCGTCCGGAACGACTCCGGGCAGTCGGTCGTCATCGTCGCGCTCATGTTCACCATCCTCATGGCCGGTGCCGCGATGTCCATCGATGTCGGTCGCTTCTACGCCGAGCGCCGGTTCATCCAGAGCGCGGTGGACGCGGCGTCCCTCGCCTGCGGGATCAGCTACTCGCGCACCGGCGACGCCGCGACGGCCTGGAACGCCGGCGACCGCGTGCTCCAGGATCGCAACCTGCGCGGCAACCCCCTCGGTCTGACGATCACGTACGCACCCCGCGGCTCGGAGACGTACGACAACAACGTCGTCTCTCCCCAGAACCTGAACAGCGGGATCCTCCCGGTGAGCAGCCCGGCCACCGGCTGCCGCGTCGCGATCACGGTGGCCGTCCCCACCTACCTGATCAAGATCGTCAGCCCGTCGCTCAACACGATCTCGATGACGACGCGTGCGTACGCAAAGGCCAAGGGCGGCTTCCTGCCGAGCGTGGTCAAGCGCTACCTGAACCCTGGCGACACGGACGACGTGGACAACGCGTCCAACAACGAGTTCCTCGAGACCACGGCGACCGCGGCGACGAACTCGCTGTGCCACGCCGGCAGCAACTATGCGCCCGGCTGCATCGCCGCGACGACCACGACCCCCGGCGAGGAGATCGTGCTCTTCGGCGCGAGCCAGAAGGCCAGCAACGACCCGTCCTTCCGCGGCTACATCGGGCTGGACATCAGGAACTTCTCGGACGAGAACCCGCCGGGCTCCGGCATCGTCGATCACACCGGCTGGGCATTCAACGGCGTCGCGCCAGACGTCACGGTGAACACGCTGAAGGACTACGAGGCGCGCTGGATCGCCGAGGGCTACCCGGGCCCCGACATCTGCGTAGTCGACACCTCGGACTTCGAGAAGTGCGCGCAGATCGCGGTGATCAACGGGTCGAGCTCAGGTATCTTCGTCGACTACTACCGGCAGTGGTTCCGCGTTGGGGACATCGCGATGTTCCAGCTGTACGACGGGACGGTGAAGCGGGTCCCCGACTTCGCGTTCACTCCGCCGACCCTCCAGGTGCCGACGAACGGCTCGATCCCCCCCGTGGCCGTCGCGTACTCGATGTCCGCGCAGTTCGCGGCAAGCACCTCGAGCATCTGCGCAGAGGTGGTCCTCGACGACGGCACGCTGACGAAGAGCCCCGCCCCCGGGGATCCGACGGGCACGAACCCCTTCAACACCGGTGCGATCACCATGTCCGGCATCGGCACCTGTGTGGGCACGGCCGTCGGTAACTTCTCGAGCAACCCGACTCCGGTCGGCGTCTCGACCTACAACCAGACGTTGTCCGGCATGTCGTCGGCCGGCGCGCAGAAGGGCATCTACCAGGTGTTCATCCGAGGCACCGCGAGCGCCCCCTACTCCGCACGTGTCCACTACCTTCCGGTGAAGGTCGTCGTCGGCGGTCAGACGACCGAGTATCGCGTGAACTCGTCCGAGACCCAGAAGTCCGTGAGCATCGCTTCGCTGCCGGCAACGGTGAGCTGGAACGCGGTCATCGCGACCGGCACGGGCGCCACGCAGTGGAAGACATCGGGCGCTTCGGCCGACGGACCGGTGACCGTGTCATGGGAGTCCTGCCCGCGCTCGGACGATCCCACGCCGACGATCCTCGCCTGCTACATCGACACGGTGGGCACGACCTCGAAGGTGGTCACGGCTGGGACGACGGTGCCGATGACCGTACAGACGAGCGGCGTGGCGACGCAGAAGACGTACAAGGGATGGGTCCGGACCTTGGGCCGTGACTCCTTCGGAAACCCGGTGACACGCTTGTGGGAGGTCCGGCTCGACGTGGACCAGCAGCTCGGCGGTACGACCGAGTACGTCGATGTCATCGGCTATGCCGCGTTCGAGATCACGAACATCGACGCGAACGATGTGTACGGTCGCGCGGTGTCCGGCGCGTACCTCGATCCGAATGACCCGGCCCTCGCGATCGCCAAGCGGATCGTCCTCGTCCCCTGGGAGACGCCCTGAGCCCGGCCCGCGCTAGCGGCGGCCCTCGACCGGCGCGCGCCGCGCCGTCACCGTGAGGTCCGCGTAGAGGCCGAGGTCGGCCGTCGCGCCCATCCCCTCGATCACCAGACGCATCCGGATGCGGTGCACGCCCGCCGTGGCCGGCGCGGTGACGCGGACGAGGAATATCCCGACCTCACCGGGAGCTATCTGAGCCGCCGACTGCGTGGCCACGATGGTGCCGTCGGCGAGCGCGAGCACCGCGCGTGCGCCGTCGCGATCCCTGAGCCAGCTCGCGGCCCCCGTGTTGCGCAGCGCGAGCACCCACTCCACCGGCGCGCCGGCGGTCGCGCTCGGGTATGGCGCCTGCCACTCGTGCCTCGCGCTGTACGCCGCAAGCGGCGGCAGCGACGCCGCGGCAACGGCCGTGGGGCGTGCACGGCCCGCGGAGCCAGCCACCGCAGACTCAAGACGCGGGAGCGCCAGCACGAGCGCGATGAGCACGACGGCCGCACCGCTCAGGGCGACGGGTCGGACCGCGCCCGCGACGGGAGCCAGACCCCGGCTGAGCGCCACCGCGACGCTGAGCGCGAACGCGAACCGGACGGCGCTCGCCGGCCGGCGCGCGGGGTCGTCGCGCAGTCCGAACCGGAGCACTGTCCCGACCCGCCCGTCGCGCGCCGTCTCGCCCAGGAGCTCGCGTGCCACGAGCGCGAGCCCGTACACGTCGGTCGCCCTGGTGGCCGGGCCTCCGCCGCGCACCTCGGGCGCCGCGTACCGCGGGGTGCCGAGGGCCACCTCGCGCGTGTTCCCGATGAGATCGGCGATCCCAAGGTCGATGAGCCGCGCGCGGCCGTCGCTGCCGATGAGGATGTTGGCGGGCTTGAGGTCGAGGTGGAGCACGCCGTGCGCGTGGAGCGCGCCGAGCGCGGAGGCGATCTCCCGCACGTACGCCGCGGCCGCGCGCGCCGGCACCGGTCCCCGCGCGAGCACCTCGGCGAGGGTGATGCCCTCCACATGCTCGAAGACGATGAGCGTGAGGCCGAGGACGTCGTGGCGGCCGAGGGCGCGGACGATGCCGCGGTGCTCGATCGCCTCGAGCCAGAGTCCCTCGTCGAGGAACCGCCGCCGCGCCTCCGGGTCATCGCGGCGGCGCAGCAGCTTGATCGTGACCGGGCGCTGCCGCCGCTCGTCCCGCGCCGACCACACGTCGGCCGTGCCCCCGGAGCCGATGAGGGCGACGAGGCGATAGCGGCCGAGCAGCAGCGTCCCCTCGGCCGGCCCGGCCGCGGTTCCCGCCAGCACCTCGGTCGGCTCGTTCAGGAAGGGCATTTCACCAGTGAAACGCGGCCCGGCCCGCGACGGAACGGACGGCCCGGCGCCCGTCCGCCTGGCATGCCGGTTGCCTACCCCCTCCCGGGGAGCGCCGAGACCAGGGTGGAGGAGGAGCCGGGTGGCGCACGGCAACGTCCTGATCATCGACAACGACCGCGACATCGCCGAGATCGTGCGCGCGGTGCTCTCGGACGAGGGCTACCGCGTGGCCATCCTCGCCAAGCTCGACACGGCCTCGATCAACGCGGCGATCGGCAAGCTCGAGCCCGACGCCGTCCTGCTGGACGGCGAGAGCCATCTCGCGGGCTACGGCGCGTCATGGGAGACCGCCGCGCACCTCGCGGCGCGAGACCGTCCGGTGCCGGTGATCATGTTCACCGCGCACGGCGGCGACCTCGCGGAGGCGCGCGTCGGCACGAGCGGCCGCAGCCGCGCGGCGCACTTCAGCGGCGTCCTCGCCAAACCCTTCGAGGTCGACCAGCTCCTCGACGTGGTCGCGCAGGCCGTGGGTGGCGCGGTCCCCTTCGACACCTCGATCGACGGCGACCGCCAGCGCACGGAACAGCTCGCGAGCGACCTCGAGCACGCCGGTGCGACCGACGTGCGTCTGAGCGCGCGCCGCGAGTGGGTCACGTTCCGCACACCCCGCGACCGGCTGATGCAGATCTACTGGTGGAACGAGGGCGGCTCGTACCTCATCGGCCGCTACGACGGCGACGGCAAGCGGCTCGAGAACATCGCGCTCACGTACGACCGCGCGTCGGCGGTGGAGATCTGCGCCTCGCTCATCCGCGGCGAGCGCGCCGCCGGCGACTAGCTCACTCGCGTCCGGCGAGCTCCCGCACGATCGGTCCAAGCTTCTCCACATCGGGTCCTCGCAGACAGAAGTACGTGATCCCGACCGCGTCGCGCACGCGCAGGATGTGCTCACGGATCTCGTCGAGCGTGCCGATACCGCGGTAGGCGGACTCGCGGAGCAGCACGGGATCGGCCTTCGCCTTCTCCGCCATCTCGGCGATGGTCCGCTCGCGGTCGTCGGTGATGACGCAGTCGAGGAACATCGACAGCTCCAGCGCGTCGGCGCGCGCCCCTGCGGCCTCGCGCACGAGGGCCGCCTGGCGCGTCAGCGTCTCGAGGCTGACCGACTCGCGCGCGAGCTGACCCGACCCGCTGATACCTGCCGGGACGATCGCGACGATGTCGGCCGTGCGACCGGCGAGCGCCAGGATCTCCGGCCCGCCGCCGGCGACGAGGAGCGGCGGGTGCGGCTGCTGCACCGTCTTCGGCCGGCACTCCGCCTTCGTCACCCGGTAGTAGGTCCCCTCGTGATCCACCTGCTCCTCGGTGAAGAGGCGCTTCATGAGCACGATCGCCTCGGCCAGGCGCGCGACCCGCACCCGGCCCCGGTCGAAGGGGATGCCGGTGCCCTGGTAGTCGCGGTCGAACCAGCCCGCGCCGATGCCGAGCTCGAACCGGCCACCCGAGATGACGTCGAGCACGGCGACCTCGCGCGCGAACACCACCGGATTGCGGAAATCGTTGTCGATCACGAGCGTGCCCAGGCGGAGCGTCGTCGTGACCGGGACGAGGGCCGCGAGCGCCGGCATCGCCGCCCACGCGCCGCCGACCATGTGGTCGGGCATCGCGAGCGTGTCGTAGCCGAGAGCCTCGATACGCTTCGCGCGCGCGAGCCACTCCTCACCGCTGGGCGCACCGCCGCTCTGCGTGGCGAACCGGAGCGGCCTCACCGCGCGAGCCCGATGTCACGCGCGAGGAGCGCGGGCGGCAGGCTCCCGGCGCCGAGGATCCGGTCGTGGAAGAGGCGCATGCCCCACCCCACCTCGCGCGCGCGGCTACGCAGGTCCAGGATCGCCGCGCGCCCGAGCGCGTACGACGATGGCTGCGTGGGCGTCTGGGTGTAGCGGCGCACCTCGGCGATCGCGTTCGGGGTCTCGAGCTTCGCGCGCTCGACCAGGTACGCGACCGCGGCGTCGAAGCTCAGCTCGCCGGTGGAGAGCCCCACGTCCACGACCACGCGCGCGGCGCGCCAGAGCAGGTCCTTGAGGCGCAGCAGCCCGGTGTCGGGCTGATCGAGGTACCCGATCTCGGTCATGAGCTCCTCCACGTACAGCCCCCAGCCCTCGACCATGAGGTTGCTGCGGATGGCGCGCCGCGCGATGGACGAATGGTCGGCGGCGACGGTGAGCTGGAGATGGTGCCCGGGGTAGCCCTCGTGGCAGGCGATGACCGCGATGCCCGCGCGCGGGTGGCCGCGGAGCCGCTCGCGCACGGTGCGCTCGTCGTCATCGGGGTCGGGCAGGGTCACCCAGAAGCGTCCGCGGCGCGAGCCCTCGAACGGCGCCGCCGCGATGTACGCCGCATACGGGTACGTGGTCCGCTGGAACTCCGGCATCGCCTCGACGACGAGGTCCTCGCCGTAGGGGATGGTCGCGAGCTGCGCCAGGCGCACCGCCTCGCGCGAGCGCTCCATCTCGGCCCGGTAGGTGGCCACGAGCTCGTCGGCGGCAGGATGGTCGTCGCCGATGCGCCGCACGCTCTCGCGCCAGTCATCGTCTCCGAACCCCTTCGCGGCCACCGCGAGAGCGGATTCGGTCTCGCGCACGAGATCCTCGCCGAAGGCGCGCAGGCCCGCTGCGTCGTACGTGAGGAGCTCGCGCTCGCGCAGCAGCGCCTCGAACGCGTCGCGCCCGATGGCGAACGTACCCGTGGCGATGGGCGCGAGGTCGCTCTGGAGCCACGCCGCGTAGCGGTCGAGGGCGTCCGCGGCCGCGGTTGCCGCCGACACGACGCCGTGGCGCACGGCCCGGCCGAGCGCGGTCTCGGGAACGGCCGCGGGCAGCCGCTCGCGCAGGAAGCGGGCACCCGCGGGCACGGTGCGGAGCGCGATGGCCACCCACTCCGGCGGCACCAGGGCCGAGGCGAGGTTCAGCCGGCCGGCATCGAGCACCGCGGGCGCCTGCGCGAGCCGCTCGGCGAGGACCGCCAGGCGCTCCTCGAGCGGGGCATGCTCGCGCACGAGCGCGTAGTACGCCGCGCGGATGATCGGGTCCGCGTACATCGCCGGGTCGCGGCGCCAGCGCTCGAACGAGAAGAGCGCGCGCTCGCCGGCGAGGAGCGCGAGCACGAGATCGCGATCGATCCGCTGCGGATCGGTGAGCACCTCGGTGATCGAGGCGAAGTCCGCGAGGGCCCGCTCGCTCCGCTCGCGGCGCGCGCCGAAGCCGCTCGCGCTCATGTCGCCGAGCTCGTGGTCGTGGTCGTGGACGCCCGCGATCGTGGCGGCGACGGGATCGAGGGCGAAGCGGTCGTACACCAACGCACGCACGAGCTCGGGGAACGTCGTCTCTACCATGGGCTGCGCCGAGTCTCGCACAGGGGGAATGTCACGTGACCCGAGCGCCCCATCCCGACTGCACCGCGTGCGAAGCGCCCTGCTGCCGGCGGCAGTTCATGAGCGACGAGCGCGGCTGGTTCCGTCTCTCCGACGCCCGGCCGCTCTATCGCGCCGCGGGCGCTGACGTGCGCGTGGTGGGCTGGGCGGCGCAGCCCGACGGACGGCAGCCGATGCTCGAGTGCACAGCGTTCGATGCCGAACACCTGCAGTGCGGGGTGTACACGACGCGACCGGAACATTGCCGGATCTACGACTGCCGCGACGACGACGAATACGCCGAGGAGGAGGACGCGCGGCCGCACTGCGACATCGCACGCCACCGGCGCATGGAGGCGCTCCGCGCGCGGCGCCGGGCCTAGTTGGTCTTCTTGTCCGTCGTCGCGGGCGGCGTCGTGCTGGTCTTCTCGGTGTTGGCCTCTTCACGGAAGGAGCGCACACCGCGGCCGAGCTGGCCGAAGACGTCGGGGAGCTTCCCCGCTCCGAAGACGATGAGCACGATCACGAGCAGGAAGATGAGCTCCGGTCCACCGATATTCGGCATTCGTCACATCCTTTGCGGGCGGCGCGCCCGGTCTTGCCACCAGTGTATGTCCGAAGCGCTCAGCCGAAGAGCCCCGCGAGCAGCGTGAGGAAGAGCGGGATGATCACCAGGAGCGCCAGCGCCGGCAGATAGCAGAGCGTGAGGATGAGCGTGAGTTTTCCCTCGACGTGCGAGGCTGCCTGGAGCGCCTGCGCGCGCTCGCTCGCCCGCAGCTCATCGCGCAGATCGGTGAGCAGCGGGAGGGCGCCGCGCCCGAGATCACGCGCGCGCTCCAGGCGCCGGGCGATCTCGATCACGCCGGGAAGGTCGGCCGAAGTCCCTTCGCGCACGAGCGCGTCGCGCAGCGGTACGCCGAGGGTGTAGTCGCGGCGGACGCGTGCCAGCACGCCGTCGAGATGGACGCTGCCACTCGGCCGCTCGGCGACCGTGACGAGAGCGGCCTCGAGCGGGCGCCCGCACCCAACGAGCGCGTGCAGCCACTCGACCAGCATGAGTGTGGCGCGCTGCGCGGCGCGTCGGTCACGCCGCGATCGCCGGTCGGCGGCGATGGCCGGCACCATCGCACCGGCGTACGCACCGATGAGGACGGGAAACGGACCGACGGGTAGCGCGAGAGAGACGAGGCTGCCGACGAATGCCCCCGCGAGCGCACCCCCCGCGCGTGCGACGACCAGCGAGTGGTCGCCGTGGCGCCACGTGCGCGGCTCGCGTGCGCCGCGCGGGCCAAGCGCGTCGAGCCGCCGCAGCACCGGGGACGGGGCGTGCAGCGCGAGCACGCCGAAGATGGCCGCGAGCATCGCAGCGAGCGCACCGATGCCGGTCACCAGATGCTCCGGATGACCTGTCGGCTCGCGACGAGCCCGGCGACCTCGAACAGCAGCGCGACGGGCGCCAGGACGTACAGCCCGAGCGGCGACGCCAGGGTGGCGGCTAGCCCGGGCATCGTCGCCACCAGGTACGCGGCGAGGGCGGGTACGAGGAAGGCGAGCAGCACGATCTGTGCGCGCACGCCGCTGGTCCGGGAGCGGACCTCATCGAGCAGGCGCTGCTCGAAGGCCAGTCGGTCGCAGACCCCTGCCACGATCGTGGCCGCACGCGCCGCCGGCAGCTGCTCGCGCGCGACAACGGCGAGCGCGTCGAGCGCGAGCGTGACACGGCGATCGCCGGCTTCGCGGGACGCGGCGCGGAAGGCCTCATCGAGCGGCAGGTTCAGGTCGAATGCGCGCAGCGCCCGCTCGAACGGCTCGCGCGCGAGCGGAGCGATCCCGTCCAGGGCGAGACGGACCGCTCCAGTGAGCGGCACGCCAGACCGCAGGGCGGCGTGCGTGCCCTGCAGGATGTCGAGGGACCGCGCCGCGGCAGCCGATCGCAGGGTCGCCGCTCGCCAGCGGATGGCCACCGAAGGCGCGACGAGCGCGATCAGCGCGATCAGCACGAGCGGCCAGAGCCCGAACCCCCAGAACGCCGCCACCGCACCGGCCGCGCCTGCGGCGCGCAGGCCCTCCCACCGCGCCGCCGACCACGCCGGTGCGACGAGCGCGAGCGCGGAGGCATCGGGATGACGTCCGCCGCGGAGCGCGGTCCCGGTCGCGAGCGGGAGCAGCGCGAGGCTCGCCACAGCGATGGCCGCGCATGTCGCGCCGATGAGTGTCACGGGAGTCGCCGCCGGAGCTTCTCCGGCAGATCGCCTAGCCGCCCATCGCGACGACGGAAGAGATCACGCAGCTGGCCATCCTCGATCGCGACGATCTCCTCGACCACGCGGCCGGATCGAGTGCGGGCGACGTGGACCACCACGTCGAACGCACCCTGCACGTGCCGCCGTATCGCCTCGGGGGCGGACTCGCCCGCGCGTGCGAGCAGCAGCTCGAGACGGTCGAGGGCGCCGCGGGCCGAACCGGCGTGCGCAGTGGTGAGCGCGCCATCATGACCCGTGGTGAGCGCGTCGAGGAGCGCGCTCGCCTCCCGCGGCGTGCGCACCTCACCCACGAGGATGCGATCGGGGCGCATGCGAAGAGCGTTCGCGACGAGATCGGCGATGCCCACGGTCGAGTCACGGCCGCTCATCGCCTCCAGGTGCACGACGTGCGGATGCGGGAGCACGAGCTCGTTGGTGTCCTCGATCACGACGAGCCGTTCGCCCGCTGGAACGAGCGCGGCCAGCGACCTCAGAAGCGTGCTCTTGCCGGCGCCCGTGGCGCCCACGATGAGGACGTTCGCGCGCGCGGCGACCGCGTCCGCCAGGAGGGCCGCCGCGTCGTCGGAGACGGACCCGCTCGACGTCCACGAGGGTGCCGGTCCACTGAGCGGCAGCGAGAGGCGGGAGAACTTGCGGATCGAGATCGTGGGGCCGCCGATGGGCGCGATGACCGCGTTCGCGCGGCTGCCGTCGCGCATGCGCGCGTCGACGAAGGGACGCTCGAGCGTCAGCTCGCGGCCGACTCCCGCAGCGATCCGGTGCGCGAGCTCGCTCACCGAGGCGGCCGATCGGAACCGCGCGTCCACCCGTGCGAGCGCGCCATCGCGCTCGACGTACACCTCATCCGCAGCGTTCACGAACACATCGGTGATCGAAGGGTCGTCGAGCAACGACTGCAGCGGCCCAAAGCCGAAGAGCTCCGCCGCGAGCGCGGCGACATCGGCGTCCGGCAGCGGCTCGCGCGCCGCGCTCCGCACCCGGTCGTGCAGCGCGCGCCGCCGGACGGGATCGGTGTACGCATTGAGCATCGCGCCGGGGTCGAGGCCGGCGGCGACCTCCGCACGGATGCGCATCAGCAGATCGTCGCGGATCACAGGCTTCGGATGAGCGCGTCGACGGCACGCATCGTGGTCGCCCGCGCGGCGAACTCGTCGCGCGCCAGGAAGGGGTCGGGAGGCACGACACCGAGCAGCGGCATCTCGGCGCGCGCAGCGATGAGCGACGCATCGTCTTCGGCGAGCGCGATGAGCGCGAGGCCCACCGGACATCCCAGGCCCACCAGGAGCGGGCGTGCACAGAAGGCCGCCTGGAGCTGTCCGACGCGCGCGCCGGCGACGACGACCAGGCGCGTCAGCCGACCGACGATCGCCGGATCGAGCGCATCGGCACCCGCCCCGAGGTCGATGACCAAGGGTCGTCCTTCGGACAACCGCTCGAGCGTCGCCACGATGCGAGGACCGTCGAAATCACGATGCAGCTCGCTCGAGCCGGCGAGGAACGCGACGTCACCCCAGCGTGACACCAGGTCTCGCTCGCGATCTGGCTGGATGAGCACATCGGTGATCGTCGCCGCGTCCACCGATGCGCGAAGGGCGAGCGACGGCGCCCAGCGATCGAGGTCGATGAGGAAGGGTGCCCGGCCCGCTGCGGCCGAGCGCTGGGCCACGAGCGCGGCGGTGGTCGACGCTCCGACCCCGGCGGCGAGGGACCAGAACCCGATCCGCGCGGTCGGCGCGAGGCCGGCCGGGCGGACGGGCGCGATCGCTTCGAGCGGTCGTTCGCGCCCGGTCGCCTCGCGCATGAGCGCAAGACCGATCGACGCGATCGGCGTGCGGTCGAGCCAGGCCCGGATCGTGCTCAGGTGCGCGCCCATCTCGCGAGCAGGCCGTCGCCCGCCAGCGCCATGCGCTCCGCGCTCCGTGCGAGCGCCTCGCGGTCGAACACGATGGGGACGACCGATCCGCGCGCACAGGACCGCAGCTCGGCCGCGGTGGACCAGATGACCCGACGCCACGCGTACAGACGGTCCTCACCGCGAAGGATCCGCCGCGTCTGCGCCACACGGTCCGCCGTGGGACGGAAGAGACGCCATCGTCGGCGCAGCAGCCACGCCGCGGCCTCGCCGGTACCGAGCGCCCGGATGCTGATCCGGTCCACGCGCGCCGGGTGGCCCTCCAGGTCCTGCACGAGCGCCGGGACGAGGCCCGGCTCGAGCGCGACGCCGGGCGTGAGTGGCTCGGCACGGGCTCCCGCCCGCGCGAACAGCGCGGTCGTGCGCGAGCCATGCACTGCATCGCACTCCACCAGCAGGAGCCCGGCCCGTCTTTCGATGCATACGGAACCGAGCGCCACGAGCGCACCGTCGAGGTCGCCCTCGGTCACCGCCGCGAGCGCGAGCCTCATGCGCGCGCTCACCGCGTGGCCGCGAGCGCCAGCACGAACGTGCTCGTCGCGATGCGGTCGGCGAATCGCAGCTCGTCCGCCACGGGGATAGCGACGATCACGCTCGCCACCCGGTCGACGAGCGCGGTCGACGTCTTCGGGTCGCGTGGGGCGAGCGTCGCACCGCTCTCGCCGCGCACATCGAGCACGGTCGCGCTCGTGGCCAGCAGCTCCACCATGCGGCCGGCAGGCGCCCGACCGATCACCGGCACCGCGAGGACATCCACGCGGGCGCCCGGAACGATCACCCCACCGACCGCACCGACGGCGCTGACCGGGATCGCGATCGCGCGGTAGCCGCTCGCGAGCGTCACGCCGGCGGGCAGGTCGGCGAGCTCGGTGGCCAGGGCGTTCGAGAGCACGAGCTGACCGCGGAACAGGGGCGCCCGCGGGATCAGCCCGAGGACGTCCTCGACCCGACGCGCTGCCGCAGCAGGCACCAGGTCGAGCGTGACGCTCCGCAGCTCGACGTCCTCCGCGCCGAGCGGCCGTGGGACGGTCATGTCCCGCGCAGCGACGACGATCTCCGCGCGCGCGGTGGCGAGGTGGTAGATACCGCCGGCGACCAGACCGGACGCGAGCGCCAGAGCGAGCAGCCAGCGCCGCGCCATCATTCGAGGAGCGCGGGTGAGCGCACGATCACCCGTATCGCGGCCTCGGCCGTGCGCACCGGTGATGTGGCCGTCTCGACAGTGAAGCGGAGTGTGAGCGTCGTTCCGGGTGGAGCGAGCGTGAGCCAGGTCACCACGCAGGGGTCGGATGCCGATCCGGCGGAAGGTGTGAGCGCGTCGACGCTCCCACCGAGGAAGCGCCAGGACCTCACCGCGATCGGCACGCCGTCGACGAACGCCTGCAGCCACAGCTCCGTGGTCCGGCCGCGAAGGACCTCCATCGACGCGAGGACGGGCGCCGTCGGCGCGAGCGCGACACCCGCGGTGACGGCCGGCAGCGGTCTCGCGGTCGGCGGCACGGACGTCGCGGCGGGCGGGCGCGGCACGAGCGGCGTCGCGATGGCCGGCGTGCTCGACGGGACCGGTGCGCCCGGCGACGCAGGGGGTGGTGCGGTGGGCGCCGGCACATCCCGGGTCGCGCTGTCGTCCTGGAAGAACACGAAGCCGACCGAGATGTATCCCGAGGAGGTGAGGACAAAGCTCTCGTAGTACGTTCCGGCGACGGACCGGCCGTCGGGCATGCGGCCGCGCCCGTTGAACGAGGCGCCATCGAAGCGGCTGGCCCGGCCGGTGCCGACGACATCGACGACGCGGGCGAAAGTGCCGGGATCGTCCCGGACCGTCACGGTCGAATACACGGTGGTGTTGCCGGTGGTGCTCACCACGTCACCCGCATACACGTCGGTGACGGCGTACAGGCCATCCGGTACGACGAGCGGCGCAGGATCCGGTGGACCGCTCGGTCCCTCGTCGAAGGCGGGGCCGTCGAAGGGATCCCAGCCGAGCGCCGGTCTCGCGCCCGCGAGCTGGAGGACGACCAGGAGGAGCGTGCACGCGCGCTTCATCGGGCCGAGCTCGCGGCGCGCACGTCGATGGTCATCGTGGCGGGCAGCAGCAGCATCCCGAACACCGGCGTGCGGACCGGGACCTTCGCCGCGAGCCGGACCGTGGGCCGCTCATAGCGCCAGCCCGTCAGCGGATCCAGCGCCGGCGTGTCGGGGAACGTGGCGACCGCCGCCTGCTCCGCGGCACCATCCGGCGTGACGGCGAGGTGTGGGGCGATCTGCGCCAGATTCAGCGCGAAAAATCGCCGAGCGACCGCGTCTGCATCGGCCGACAGCTGAAGGACGCCCTGCCGGACCAAGAGGTCCTGGTCCTGATCGTCCACCGCCGCCAGCGTCGCGAGATCGGCCGCGCTCGCCACCCGCGCGGCGAGCACGCGGATCGCGCCCATCTGGACGACGGCGGCGAGCATGCCGAGGAGCAGTGGCAGCAGCACGATGACCATCACCGCGGCGCTGCCCCCGTCGTCACGGCTCACCGATTCACCTCGCCGCGCGCGATGGCCGTGGCGCTGACGATGACATCGGTCGCGAGCGCGAACGGCAGCTCGATCCGCTCGGTCGCGCGGACGCTGACGCGAATGGGCTGCCGCCACGCCACTCGCGGCGGGTCGACCTCCACGATGACGCGACTCGGGTCGATCTGGACGTCCTTCAGCTCACGCGCGATGAACGCTCGCAGGCGCTGATCGTCGCCACCCAGCTCGCCCGCGTAGCGCGCCGCATGCGCCGCGATCGTCTCCGCGGCGAGCCAGCGCTGGAAGAGCCAGCCGAACTGGATCACACCGAAGAGGAGCGGCACGAGGATGACGACCATGAGCGTCGTCTCCACGGTCGCGAGGCCCTGCTCGTCGCGCGACACCGTCAGCGCACGCCGCCGAGCTGGAAGACCATGGCCTGAAGCCGAGACACCAGCCCGTTGTTCCAGGCCGAGACGCCGACGACGAGCGTCCCCAGGACCACCGCCGCGCCGATCACGTACTCGATGGTCGCCAGGCCGCCACTCTCGGAGAGGAATCGCCGCATCGCACACCTCCAGGAAGGTGTGCGGAACGTCGCGTCCGCGGTCCGCGGCGGCGATGGGCCGACCGACCGGTACCGGGGTACCGGCGGACCGCGAGGGTTCGCCGCTACGCGGCTGTCAGCGGCCGAGCGACCGCTTCGCCTTGCGCGCGTCCTTCACCGAGAACGCCACGCCCACGTTCCCGCGGCCGGGTGCGAGCACATAGACGGAGGAGATGTTCACCTTGCCCTTGCCGAAGCGTCCCGCGGCGCGCGCGAGCGAGCCTGGTCGGTCCTGGAGGCGCATCTCGATGGCGGCGCGCTCGGTCGCGCGGTAGCCGCCCTTCTTCAGCGCGCGGCGCGCCTTCGCGCGGTCCTTGTCGGCGACGAGCACCCCGACGACGCCCTTCTGGGCCGAGATCCCGCGCAGCTGCACCTTGGCCGCCCCGAAGGCGGAGGTGAGCGACGCGAGCTGCCCCGGACGGTCCTTCAGCGTGACGACGAATTCGGTTGCCATGAGGTACCTCCCGTGCTTCTTGGGCGCGATGCTACGCGCCTCGTCCACCCACGGCGGACCCCTGCGATCAGGGCTGGCGGGCCTTGTCGATGCCGCGCCGCACCGCGGCCTCGTCGAGCAGGCCGCCGCGCTCGATGTGCCGGATGACGCCGGTGGCATCGACGAAGAACGTCTGCGGGAGCTCGAGCACCGCGTAGCGGCGCGCGACCGCCCCGTCGAGATCGAGCAGCGGGGTGAGGCGGTCGAGCGCGAGCGAGTCCATGAAGCTGCGCACCTTCGCGCCATCCTCCATGAGATCCACCGCGAGGAACACCGCGTCGCTCGAGCGCGCGACGCGCTGCATGGCGGGCATCTCCTCGCGGCACGGCTTGCACCAGGTCGCCCAGAAGTTGATGACCACGATCTTCCCGCGCAGATCCGAGAGCTTCACCGTCTTCCCGTCGGGCGCGTTCCACTCGAAGTCCGGTGCGATCCCGGTGATGCGCGGCGCCGCGCTCGTGTCCGGGACCAGGCGCCGGATGACGCCCACCTCGGTCGGGCCGTGGAAGAGCTGCGTCACGGGCAGGCTCGGCCAGGCGAGCGCGGCGAGTGACGCGAGCGCGATGGCCCCGATGATCACCGCGGCGATCGCGCGCGGCATCCGCGGTCGCGAGTCGTCCACTGTCGTCTCCGACATGGTCACAGCGTAGGCCGAGGTGGGACACTCCCGCGATGCGCTCGCGCGACCGCTCCCTCGACCTCTTCCGCCGATACGTCGCACCGCAGTGGCGACGCACCGCCCTGCTGGGTCTCGTCCTGCTGGGCGGCATCGGCCTGCAGCTGGCCGGTCCGCAGCTGCTGCGCGCGTTCATCGACGGCGCCATCGGCGGCGTGGCGGTCGAGGCGCTCGCGCGGATCGCGGTGGTGTACGTCGTCGTCGCCTTCGCCACCCAGCTGCTGACCGCCTGGGCGCAGTATCTGGGCGAGGATCTCGGCTGGACGGCGACGAACGCCCTGCGCGCCGACCTGGCGCTGCACTGCCTGCGTCTGGACCTGAGCTTCCATAAGACCCGTACGCCGGGAGAGCTCATCGAGCGGATCGACGGCGACGTCACCGCGCTCGCGGTCTTCTTCTCGCGCTTCGTGGTGAACGTCCTCGGCAGCCTGGTCCTGCTCCTCGGGGTCATCGCGGTCGTCGCCGCGGAGGACCTTCTCGCCGGCGCCGCGCTCGGCACGTTCGCCGCGTTGGCGGTGCTCATCATGGCCGGTCCGCTGCGTAACGTCGCGGTGAAGTACTGGGGTCGGGTGCGCGAGGCGACGGCGCAGCTGTACGGGTTCCTGGGGGAGCGCCTGGCCGGCACGGAGGACATCCGCGCCAGTGGCGCCGAGCGCCACGTCATGCGCGGGCTCACGCTGCACCATCGCGCGTGGCTGCGCGCCCGGTGGCAGGCGTCGCTGGCGCACTCGGTGCTCGGCTCGGCGACCATCGTCACGTTCGCGCTGGGTCACGCCGTCGCCTTCGGCGTCGGCGCGTACCTGTGGAGCGCCGGAGCGATCACGCTGGGCACCGTCTACCTGCTCTTCCATTACACCGAGCTGCTGCGCCGCCCCATCGAGCAGCTGCGCCGCGAGCTGGAGGATATGCAGCGGGCGGTCGCGAGCGTGACCCGCATCGACGAGCTGCTGCGCGCGCGATCGCGCCTCGCCGACGGCGACGGCGGCCCGCTGCCGGCCGGCGCGCTGCCGCTCGAGCTCGATCGGGTGTCGTTCGCGTACGAGCCGGGTGCCGAGGGGGCCGAGCGCGACGGACTGGTCCTGCGCGACGTGTCGCTGCGCGTGGAGCCCGGCGAGGTGCTCGGCGTGCTCGGTCGCACCGGCAGCGGCAAGACCACGCTCGCGCGGCTGCTGGTCCGCTTCTACGACCCCACCTCCGGGGCGATCCGGCTCGGCGGCACGGACGCGCGGGAGGCCCGGCTCGCGGACCTGCGGCAGCGCGTGACCCTCGTCACGCAGGACGTGCAGCTGTTCCACGCCAGCGTGCGCGACAACGTGACCTTCTTCGACCGCGACGTCGACGACGCGAGCGTGGCCGCGGTCCTGGAGCGCATCGGTCTGGGCGCCTGGCTGCGCGCGCGGTCGGATGGGAGCGGCGGTCCGCTCGACGCCATGATGACCGCGGGCGGCCTCTCCGCAGGCGAGGCGCAGCTACTCGCGTTCGCGCGCGTGTTCCTGCGCGATCCGGGGCTGGTGATCCTCGATGAGGCGTCATCGCGGCTGGATCCCGCGACGGAGCGCGAGGTCGAGCGGGCCATCGACACGCTCCTTGACGGACGCACCGGCGTGGTGATCGCCCATCGGCTCGCCACCGTGGAGCGCTGCGACCGCATCGCCATCTTTGACGACGGCCGGGTGGTCGAGCATGGCCCGCGCGCCGCGCTCGCGGCCGATCCCTCCTCGCGTTTCGCGGGCCTGCTGCGCACCGGGCTCGAGCAGGTGCTGGCATGACCGGCGCGACGCTCGGGACCGCTCGGTTCCTCTGGCACATGGCCACGTTCCGGCCGTGGATCTACCTGGGGGACGACCTGCTGTGGACGGGCGTGTACTGCGCCCGCCTGCTGCCGGGCCTCATCGCGCAGCAGGCCTTCGACGCGCTCCAGCGTGGCGCGCCCGAGACCTCGGCCCTGGTGTGGTTCACCGCGGCGTTCGTGGGCGCCGGTCTCGCGGAGGCGGTGGTCAACACCGCGGGCTGGACCTGGGACGTCCACTTCCGCTTCGGTGTGAGCGCGGTCCTGCAGCGGAACATGCTCGCCGAGGTGCTGCGGCGTCCCGGTGCGCGGGCGCTCGATCGCACGCCCGGTGCAGCACAGAGCGTGTTCCGCGACGACGTGGAGCACGCGGAGAACGGCGCGGACTGGACCGTGGACATGACCAGCCTGTCGGTGTTCGCGATCGTCGCCATGGCCATCCTGGTGAACGTGAACGCGACGATCACCATCTTCGTCTTCGTGCCCCTGGTCGCCATCGTCGCGGTCGCGCAGGTCGCCACGCGGCGGCTCCAGCAGTCGCGCGCCGCGAGCCAGCAGGCCACCAGCCGCGTCACCGGCGCGCTCGGCGAGATCTTCGGCGCGGTGCAGGCCGTGCAGATCGCGCGCGCCGAGCGTGGCGTGGTCGAGCACTTCCGCGGCCTGGGCGACGAGCGCCGGCGCACGGTGCTCCGCGAGCGCAAGTTCGCGCTCTTCACCGGCTCGCTCTACTGGAACACCGTGTACCTGGGGACCGGGCTCATCCTGCTGCTGGGCGCGCGCGCCATGCGCGAGGGCAGCTTCACCGTGGGCGACTTCGCGCTCTTCGTGTCGTACCTGGGATTCGTCACGGAGTTCTCCGGGTTCCTCGGCCTGTTCCTCACGCAGTACAAGCAGCTCGGCGTCTCCATCCGCCGGATGCTCTCGCTCATGCATGCCGGTTCGGACGAGGTCATCCCCGCCACCCTCGTGGACCGGACGCCGCTCGATCTCGTCGACCGGCCGGGTGCCGCGGTCGAGGTCGTGCCTGCGGTCGTCGCTCCCGCCGACGCGCTGCGCTCGCTCGAGGCGGTCGCGCTCACCTACCGGTTCGGCGCCGCCGACCGGGACGGCACGCGCGCACCGGGCATCGCCGACGTCTCGTTCACCCTCACGCGGGGCAGCTTCACCGTGGTGACCGGCCGCGTCGCCGCCGGGAAGACGACCCTCCTGCGCGTGCTGCTCGGCCTCCTACCGATCGACGACGGCGAGGTCCGCTGGAACGGGACGACGGTCGCCGACCGGGCATCGTTCCTGGTCCCACCGCACGCGGCATACGTGCCGCAGGTGCCGCGCCTCTTCAGCGATCCGCTGCGCGCGAACATCCTGCTCGGCGCCGTCGTGGCCGGCGATCGCCTCGACGCGGCCATCCACGCGGCCGTGCTGGAGCGGGACATCCGCCAGCTCGACCAGGGCATCGACACGCTCGTGGGCTCGCGCGGTGTGCGCCTCTCGGGCGGGCAGGTGCAGCGCGCGGCGGCCGCGCGCGCCTTCGTGCGCGATCCCGAGCTGCTGGTGGTGGACGACCTCTCCAGCGCGCTCGACCTCGACACCGAGCGGACCCTCTGGGAGCGGCTGCTCGGTCCGGAGGGATCGCGGCGCGAGCGGCCGGCCATCCTCGCCGTGTCGCACCGCCGCCCCGCCCTGCGGCGCGCGGATCACGTCATCGTCCTGAAGGACGGCCGGGTCGAGGCGCAGGGCGGGCTCGACGAGCTGCTCGCGCGCTCCGACGAGATGCGCGCGCTCTGGCGGGAGGAGGGCTGAGCGTCAGCCCAGCAGCGGCAGATGCGACGCGCCACCGCACTGCGCTTCGATGCACGGCGGGCGCGACGCGATTGCGGACTGCACCGTGAAGCGGGCAGCGACGCAGGGGCTTCGTGTGTCCGACTGATGGGTGAGCACCCTCACTGGTCGAGATTCACCGATCGGCACGTGATAACACTGCCCCTGCACCAGCGTTCTGCACGCAACGAGCGCCTTGTTCGGTCGTAGCGGAAGTCGCGTCGGGAGGGAAACGTGCATCGCCGAGTCCGGTGGGCGAGCCTTACAGCACTCGTCGTGGTGAGCCTCATTATGCAGGCTACGGGCGGGTCGGCGCACTACAACTACAACGGCTCGGGCACTTGGGAACGTACTCAGATCTACTACAAGATCTACTCGTCCGGCGACTACGCCACGGCCGCCTCCGGAGCGATGGCGGATTGGAGCAACTGGACGGACGTGACCTTGACGGCGACCGCACCAGACTATGAAGACATCGCTGTTCTCACCTACTACGGCGGGACAGCGGGCCCCTACGGCTTTGCTCAGGTCTGCAGCGTGTCAATTGGCTGCTGGGATCCGCTTCCATGGAGTTCGCAGTACACCTATGCGGAAGCGCTCATCAACATCGACCGGACCTCGAGTTGGAGCACAAACAAGAAGCGCTACGTGACGGCTCACGAGATTGGTCACACGTTGTCTCTTGGGCACGTGGACACGGACCCGTGGGAACTGATGTTTGGCACATGCTGCGAGACGTACGACACGTACGGGACGTATCAGCCGACTTCGCACGAAATCGCAGCTGTCAATGCGGCGTACTAGGAGGATCGCCTTGTTGAGGGTCGTCTCGGCCACTCTTGGCGCTGTCGTCCTGGTGTTCGCGTCTGCGTGCGATCAGGTACCTCAATCGACGCACGCAGAGAGCGCGGCCATGTGGCAGCGCCATGAGACGCTTGAAGCTCTCGTCGAGGCGTCTGACGTGATCGTACGTGCGCGCGTCATCGACAATGCCGAGGTCTACAGCGTCGGTTCGGGGAGCGCGCGGAATCTTCCCATCTACTTCACCGACACGCGCGTAGCCGTGGAGCGTCTCCTGAAGGGGGTCGCGCCGCAAGAGTTACTCGTCTGGCAGACCGGCAGGGCCGGTGATCCGGGAAATAGCTTTGCGGATCTGCCCATTCTCAAGCCCGGCTCACGCGTTCTCCTGTTCCTCACGAACATCAGCTCCGACCCGAATCACGGCCGAGGCAAGGTCAAGTTCGCGATCGTCAGCCCGGATGGGCTCTACGAGATCCATTCAGACCGCCTTGTCACGGTGGCCCTAGGAACGAACGTGACCAACGAGGCTGCGGTGTCAACGCTCCAAGCCTTCGAGGCCCGCGTCCTGACGACCGTGCGGTAGCCGCTCTACCCCAGCAGCGGCAGGAAGTTGAAGAGCTGCGGCAGTTTGGCGAACTGGCCCGACACGAGCAGGAGCCCCATCACGATGACGAGCGTGCCGCCCACCGCGTTCACCACGCGGATGTGCCGGCGCAGCGCCGCGGTCACGCGGCGCGCACCCCCCAGACCGGCGGCCATGACCAGAAACGGGACACCCAGACCAAGGGAGTACGCGGCGAGCAGCACCGCGCCCGACGCGAGGTCCTGGCCCAGCAGCAGGTTGAGGATGAGCGCGAGGTACGGCCCGACGCAGGGCGTCATGCCGATGCCGAACGCCGCGCCGATGAGGAACGAGCGTGGCAGGCCGGTGGCGCTCCCCTCCAGGCGCAGATCCATCTCGCGCGCGAGGAGCGGGATGGTGACCAGGCCGAGCATGTGCATGCCCAGCA
>DASSPF010000210.1:0-8064 GCA_035699805.1 Candidatus Limnocylindria bacterium
AATCCGGTCGCGGTCGTCCCGGCCATGGGATGCATCCCCACGATGCGCACCGCCGCACCGAGCTCACGAGCGAACGCCTCGACCGGTCCACGGACCGACGCCACGTCGGCCAGGACGGCCTCACCCGCGCGCGGCGCGAGCGCCGCGAGCGTGGGCAGGAGCGCGGCGATGGGCGTCGCGACGATCACCAGGTCGGCGGGCAGAAGCTCATCGAGACGCGTGACGACGCGCAGGTCCGCGCGTCGGGCCTGCTCGCAGGTGGCCGGGTCCACGTCATAGCCGGCGACCTCGTGGCGATCGCGCAGCGCCAGCGCGAGCGACCCGCCGATGAGGCCGAGCCCGGCGATGCCGACGCGCACCTAGAGCCGCACGGTCTCGCCGACCGGACGTCCGATCGCCGCGCCGACCGCGGTCGCCCTGGCCATGAGCGAAGCGAAGTTCTCGAAGGTGAGCGACTGGAAGCCGTCGGAGAGCGCGTGGTCCGGGCTGGGGTGGACCTCGATGAGCAGACCGTCGGCCCCCGCGGCCACGCTCGCGAGGGCCACCGGCGCCACCAGGTACCACTTGCCCGTGCCGTGCGATGGGTCGGCGACGACGGGGAGGTGCGTGAGCCGCTTCAGCAGCGGGATCGCGTTCACGTCGAACGTGTTGCGGGTGTACTTCTCGAAGGTCCGGATACCCCGTTCGGCGAGGATGACGCCCCGGTTGCCGCGCGCGAGGACGTACTCCGCGGAGAGGAGCAGCTCCTCGATGGTGGCCGACATGCCCCGCTTGAGCAGCACCGGCTTGGGCTGCTCACCGACCGCGTCCAGCAGCGCGTAGTTCTGCATGTTGCGCGCGCCGATCTGGAGGCAGTCCGCCACACGCGCCACCGCCTCGACATCGCCGGGCGAGAGCACCTCGGTGACGATCCGCAGGCCCGTCTCCTCCCGGGCCTCCGCCAGCAGCGCGAGACCGTCCACCCCGAGCCCGCGGAACGCGTAGGGCGACGAGCGGGGCTTGAACGCGCCGCCGCGCAGCAGGACGGCACCCGCGTCACGGACCGCACGCGCGGTCGCGAGCAGCTGGTCGCGCGACTCGACCGAGCAGGGGCCGGCCATCACCGCGATAGGCGACGATCCGCCCACCGGCACGCCCCCGATGCGCACGATCGTGTCCTCGGCGATGACCTCCCGCGACGCGAGCTTGAACGGACGGCTGACCGGCACGACCTCTGCGACGCCCGGCAGTGACTCCACCGCCTCGGCGGCCTCGCGGGAGGTGGCGCCGAAGGTCCCGATGGCCATGCGCTCGGCGCCCGGCAGCGGCACTGGTGTGATGCCGAACTCGCCGATGCGCGCGACGACCGCGTCGATCTCGGCCTGTGACGCGCCACGCTTCATGACGACGAGCATTACGAACCGCCCTCGGTGTCGCCGGGAAGGTCGACCGCCCAGGCCGGCCGTAGCACCCGCGCCCCGCGCAGGAAGGCGTGGCGGACGTCGCGTTGGGCCACGTTCGTGTTCCAGGCGATGAGCACCCGCACGCACAGCCCGAGCGCCCCGGGCACCGGGATCTCCCGTCCGCAGATCAGTGGCACGTCGTGCCACCCCAGGCCGGCGCGCGCCGCGTCGGCGGGGAACGCCGCATCGAGATCCGGCGTGACGGTGAACGAGATGTACGCGATGTCGTCGGGCCGGAGCGCGTTCTGATCGCGCAGCACGCGCAGCAGCTCGAGGGTGCCCTCGAAGATGGCGTCATGGTCGTTGGCGCGGACGGTCGTGGCGCCGCGGATGCCCCGCACGGTCGTCATGAAAGTCCAGCCTCGCGCAACGCGGCCACGAATGCACCAAGGGCCGCGGCGCGGCCCTCCGGGGGCGTGGCGGCGACCACGTCGAGCGCGGCGCTGCCCACCACGACGCCGTCGGCGACGCCACGAAGGGCGCGCACGTGGTCCGGAGTGCCGATCCCGAAGCCGACGGCCACCGGGAGCGGCGTGTGGGCGCGCACCCTCGACACCAGGTCCGGCACCAGCGGGCTGACGGCGGCGCGCGCGCCGGTCACGCCGGTGAGCGAGACGCAGTACACGAAGCCACGCGCCCGTGGGGCCAGCCGGGCGATCCGCGCCTCGGGTGTGGTGGGCGCAAGGAGATCGATCCGGGCGAGCCCGCGCGGCACGAGCGCGCTGTCGAGCTCCGCGCTCTCCTCGGCGGGCATGTCGGGCACGATGACCCCGGCCAGACCCGCATCGGCGAGGGCCGCCGCGAGTCGCTCGTAGCCATAGCACAGGAACGGATTGGTGTAGCCCATCAGCAGCACCGGTACCTCGCGATCGCGCGCGAGCGACGCACCCGCGGCGATGCACTCCGCGAGCGTGACGCCCGCGGCCAGCGCCGCGGTCGCGGCGCGCTGGACCGTGGTGCCGTCCGCGAGCGGGTCGCTGAACGGCACGCCGAGCTCGATCACGTCCGCGCCGCCATCCACCGCGGCGCGCAGGAGCGCCGGCGTCGACGCGCGGTCCGGGTATCCGACGACCAGATAGAGCACGATGGCAAGGCGCCGCTCGCGGCGCGCGTGCGCGAACGCCGCCTCGAGGCGCGCGACGCCGCCGTCCACCCGGGTGGCGCTCACGACCGCGCCATCACCGTCTCGAGGTCCTTGTCGCCGCGGCCGGAGAGACACACCAGCACGTCGATGTCGGGACCGTGCCGCTCGCGAATGTGCGCGAGGTCGGCGATGGCGTGCGCGGGCTCCAGCGCGGGGATGATGCCCTCGGTACGCGCGAGGAGACGGAATGCCGCGAGCGCCTCGGCGTCGGTCCGCGAGACGTACTCCACGCGCCCGCTCGCGTGGAGTGCCGCGTGCTCGGGCCCCACCCCCGGGTAGTCCAGGCCCGCCGAGATGGAATGCGTCTCGGTGATCTGACCGTCGTCGTCCTGGAGCACGTAGCTCCGCGTGCCGTGGAGCACACCCTCGCGCCCGCCGCCGATGGATGCGGCATGCCGACCGCTGGCGATGCCCTCGCCACCCGCTTCCACGCCACGCAGGCGCACCGCCTCGTCACCGAGGAACGCAGCGAACATCCCGATGGCGTTCGACCCGCCGCCCACGCAAGCCACCACCACGTCGGGCAGCCGTCCGCGCCGCTCGAGGTGCTGCGCGCGAGCCTCGCGCCCGATGACCGACTGCAGCTCGCGCACGATGGCGGGGTATGGATGCGGCCCGATCGCCGAGCCAAGGAGGTAGTACGTCGTGCCCACGTTCGTGACCCAGTCGCGGATGGCCTCGTTCACCGCGTCCTTGAGCGTGCGGCTGCCGTCCGTCACCTCGCGGATCTCGGCCCCGAGGAGCCGCATGCGGAACACGTTGGGCGCCTGACGGCGCATGTCCTCGCTGCCCATGTAGACCACGCACTCGAGCCCGAGGAGCGCGCAGGCTGCCGCGCTCGCGACGCCGTGCTGGCCCGCGCCGGTCTCGGCCACGATGCGCCGCTTCCCCATCCGCTGCGCGAGCAGCGCCTGGCCGAGCGCGTTGTTGATCTTGTGCGCACCGGTGTGCGCGAGGTCCTCGCGCTTCAGCGCGACGGCCCGCAGACCGGTCGCGGCGGCCAGGCGCGGCGCGTCGGAGAGCGGCGTGGGCCGACCGACCCACTCGCGCAGCATGCGGTCGAGCTCCTGCGTGAAGGCCTCGTCGGCGCGCGCGTCGGCGAAGGCCTGCTCGAGCTCGGCGACCGCGGGCATGAGCGTCTCCGGCACGTACTGGCCACCGAACCGCCCGTAGCGGCCGCCGCTCATCGCGCGCCCACCGCGGGGACGACACGATCGATCGACGCCAGCGCCCGGATGAGCGGCGCGGGATCGGCCGCGCGCATGAGCGCCGTCCCCACCAGCACCGCGTCCACGCGCGCGGGCAGCAGACGGGCGTCCTCAGCCGAGGCAATGCCGGACTCGGCGACGAAGATCTGCTCCGCGCCGACGAGCGGCGCGAGCAGGCGGGCGCGGCCACGGTCGATCACACCCGGCTCGCGCAGGTCGCGAGCGTTCGCGCCGACCACCGCGGCGCCGGACGCGACCGCACGGCCGAACGCCGCAGGCTCGTGCGCCTCCACCAGCGCGCCCATCCCGAGCTCGCGCGCCAGCGCGACGAACCGGCGCAGCTCCGCGTCGGTGAGCGCCTCGGCGATGAGCAGGACGGCATCCGCCCCGGCGGCGCGCGCCTCGGCGATCTGGTGCTCGTCCACGATGACGTCCTTGCAGAGCACCGGCACGCTCACCGCGGCACGCACCGCCTTCAGGTCCGCGAGCGATCCGCCCCAATGACGCGGTTCGGTCAGCACCGAGATCGCCGTCGCGCCGCCCTCGGCATCCGCCACGTACCGGCGCGCCTGGGCCGCGGGATCCACCCCGGCCGCGAGCGGTCCGTCCGCAGGCGAGATCCGCTTCACCTCGGCGATGACTGCCAGACGACCCGCCTGCCTGCGCCGCCGCAGCGCCTGCGTGAACACGTCATCGCCGACCGTGCCGGGGTCGGGCACCGCGCGCGGCTGGGCCTCACGCGGTGAGCGGTGCTCGCGCGCCGCTGCGGCGTCCGCGCGCCGCTCGGCGACGACGCGCTCGAGGAAGCTCATGCGACCGTCACCTCCGACGCGCCCAGCCGCTGGCTCGTCGCGACGAGTCGCTCGAGCCGCTCACGCGCCTGGCCCGAATCGATGGACCGCGTGGCCACCGCGATGCCCTCGCGGACGCTCTCGGCCAGGCCCGCCACGTAGCATGCGGCGCCCGCGTTCAGGAGCACCGCGGTGCGCGCGCCGCCCAGCGTGCCCGCGAGCACCTCGCGCGCGATCCGCGCGTTGGTGGCGGCGTCGCCGCCGGCGATCTCGCTGCGCGCCACGCTCGCCAGACCCAGTCCCGCTGGCGTCAGCGTGGTCTCGGTGATGATCTCCCCTCGCACCTCCCACACCAGCGTGCCGTCCGAGGGGCTCACCTCATCCAGGCCGTCCATGCCGTGGACCACCAAGGCGTGGTCCACGCCGAGCTCGGCGAGGGCGCGCGCCATGACCGGCCCGAGGGCGGCGCTCGGCACGCCGAGCACGTAGCGACGCACGCCCGCGGGGCTCGCGAGCGGGCCGAGCAGGTTGAAGATCGTGCGGATCCCCAGCTCCCGGCGGACCGGCGCGGCGTGACGCATCGCCGGGTGGTAGCGCGGCGCGAACATGAAGCCGATCCCGGCCTCCGCAACACAGGTAGCGACCGCGTCCGGCCCGAGGTCGATGCGGACGCCGAGCGCCTCGAGCACATCGGCGCTCCCGCAGGCACTCGAGGCAGCACGATTGCCGTGCTTCGCCACACGCGCGCCCGCGCCGGCGGCGACGAGGGCGGCGAGGGTGCTGATGTTGATGCTGTGTGAGCGGTCGCCGCCCGTGCCGACCACGTCGATCGCGCCCTCGGGTGCAGCGACACGCACCGCGTGCGCGCGCATCGCCGAGGCGAATCCGGCGATCTCGTCCGCGCTCTCGCCACGCACGTGCAGAGCGGCGAGCAGCGCGCCGAGCTGCGCGGCCGTCGCGGCGCCGGCCATGACGTGCGTCATCACCGCTTCGGACTCGCCGCGCGTGAGCGACCGGCCCGCCGCGACCGCGCCGAGCGCCTCACGCGTGTCCACAGAAGTTCTCCAGCATGCGCATCCCGTCGGCAGTCAGGACCGACTCCGGATGGAATTGCACGGCCTCGAGCGGCAGGCTCGCATGGCGTAGCCCCATGACCACGCCGTCATCCGCACGCGCGCTCACGATGAGCTCCGCCGGCAGGCTCGCCTCTTCGACCATGAGCGAGTGGTAGCGCGTGGCCAGGGTGGGCAGCGGGACGCCGCGGAACACGCCGCGTCCATCGTGATGGACGGGACTGGTCTTCCCGTGGCGCGGCCGCGGCGCCCGCACCACGCGCGCGCCGAACGCGATGGCCATGCACTGAAGTCCCAGGCAGACCCCCAGCGTGGGGATCCCCGCGGCCGGCGCGGCGCGCACCAGCGCCGGAGAGCGGCCCGCGGTCTCGGGCCGCCCGGGGCCGGGCGAGATGACGAGCCGGTCGGGACGCGTCACGAGAGCGCCATCGAGCGCCGGGTCGTCGGCGCGGACGACATCGACCGTCGCTCCGAGCGCGGCGAAGGCCTGCGCGAGGTTGAAGGTGAATGAGTCGTAGTTGTCCACCAGCAGCACTCGCGTCATGCGAGCAGCCCCCCGCCCGACGCCAGCTCGACCGCGCGCAGGAGCGCGCCCGCCTTCTGGCGCGTCTCGGCCTCCTCGGCGGCCGGATCCGAATCGGCGACGATCCCCGCGCCGGCCTGGATGCGGCAGACCCCGCCCGCGATGACCGCGGTGCGGATCGTGATGCAGGTGTCGAGCGCACCGTCGAACCCGAGGTAGCCGACCGCGCCCGCGTACGGTCCGCGCCGGTCGCGCTCGAGCTGCGCGATCCGCTCCATAGCGCGGATCTTCGGCGCGCCGGACACCGTGCCCGCCGGGAAGCACGCGCGGAAGGCGTCGAGGGCGTCCTGTCCGTCGGCCAGCGCGCCCTCCACCACCGAGGTGAGGTGCATGACGTGCGAGAACCGGTCGACCCGCATGAGCTCGCGCACGCGCACACTGCCGCCGCGCGCCACGCGGCCGACGTCGTTCCGCGAGAGGTCGACGAGCATGACGTGCTCCGCCCGCTCCTTCTCCGACGCGAGCAGCTCCTGCTCGCGCAGCGCGTCCTCGGCGTCGTCCCGCCCGCGCGGCCGGGTGCCGGCGATGGGGTGCATCACCACGCGGCCGCCCTCCACGCGCACGAACGGCTCGGGCGATGCGCCGACGAGCGTCGCGTCCGGTGTCTCGAGCAAGAACATGTACGGGGACGGATTCACGTGGCGCAGCGCGCGATACAGCGCGAGCGGCTCCGGGCTCGGCCGCACGTCGAATCGCTGCGAGAGCACCACCTGATAGCAGTCGCCGTCGGCGATGAGCTCCCGTGCGGCGCGCACGCGCTCCAGGTACTGGGCGGCGGTGCCGTTCGCCTCGACCGTCGGTGCCCCGCCGCTGCCGGCCGCGAGCGGCGGGAGCGGTGCGTCGAGCGCGCTGAACACGCGGTCGATCGTCCGCGCCGCGCCACCCGGCGACGCCGGGTCGTCGTGCGCGAGCACCTGCAACGTGTGGCGCAGGTGATCGAACGCGATGACCGTGTCGTAGATCGCGAAGTGCGCATCGGGCAGCCCGTGCGGATCGACCGGCGCGGCCGGGATGCGCTCGAACGCGCGCGCGAGCTCGTACGAGACGTAGCCCACGGCGCCGCCGGAGAAGCGCGGCAGTGCGCCATGCGGCGCGCGGCGGAAGCGGCCCATGAGCTCCCGGAGCGTCACCAACGGATCGGACGCCGGCTCGTCGCGCGTCACGCCGCCCTCCTCGATCCGCGCAGTGCCGGGGCGGAACGTCACGCGGGCCCTGGGCGCGACACCGATGAAGGAGAAGCGGCCCATCCGCTCGCCGCCTTCGGCGGACTCGAAGAGGAACGCCCCGCCCAGACCGCGCAGCTTCGCGAACGCCGAGACCGGCGTCTCGAGGTCGGCTAGGCGCTCGCGCACCACCGGCACGAGATCGACCGCCCGCATCGCCGCTATCGTCATCGCCGCCTCCTTTCCGCGCCGGAAATGAAAAGACCCTCGCTCCCGATATCGGGACGAGGGTCGTGGTGCCACCCGAGCTTGCCGGCGCATGACCGCCGGCCTCTGCCTCCACCTTCATGGAGCGCCCTGTGATAACGGAGGGCCACCGACCAGGCCTACTCGGCGATCCGTGCGCCGGCCCCGGCCGGCACATGGAGGACCCTTCAGCCCGGCGTCTTGCGGGATCCATTCCGCCTGCTCGGCCCACCCGGCTCTCACCAGCTCCGGTTCGCTTTTGGGCCTGGACCAGCGTACTCGTTCCCGCTCGAACGACGTTCACCGAAGCCTAGCGAAACCGGCCATTTTTCGCCAGCGCCGCGCCCACCTTCGGTGGCGAGCGGCCGCTTCCTAGAGTGAGAGGGGTGCGTAACCTCCGCGCCTCCGGACGTC
>DASSPF010000211.1:0-3857 GCA_035699805.1 Candidatus Limnocylindria bacterium
CCGCAATCCACTGGCCAACGCGGGTCGTCGTTACGCCAAGCATCCTGGCTACGGCGGCCTGCGACAACGTGTTCCACTCGGTGACTGGCCCTGCCCGTTTCCTGGCAGTCACTTGACAGTTCCCCGCCTGCTAGCCTCTTGACTTTTTCTCAAGACTGATCCATCATGCCACGAAGAACGGGGCCGCGACGCTGTGAACGTCCGGCCCCTTGGCACGACGGAGTGAGCCGCCATGCACAAGGACCTTACCAGCGCACGCCATCCGCCTGAGAATTGCATCTACTGCGAGCTCCCGATCCCAAGCGGTGCCGCCGTATCACGCGCCGGCCAAAGATTCAACGACATCTGCCTGGTCTTCACACTCATCCCCCTTGCGGTCGCCCGCCAGCGTCGTAGGCTCCGTCTTGGCCTGCTGCCCGCCGGGAAGGATCGAAATGCCCGGCGACCGAACCTTTACAAAAACAATAGCCCGTCCACGGAGGTGGGCGGACATGCGTGACACTCACACCCCGCTCCTCGAGGTTCTGGACAGCTACCTCGTCCACCGCCACGACCTCTCCGCTGCCACCGGCGCGAACTACCGTCTGGCGGTCTCCTGCTTCGCCCAGTGGGCCGAGCAGAGCCTCGGACGGCCCGCCGAGATCGGCGACGTCGAGGCGGGCACTGTGGAGGCGTACCTGAGCTTCAGGAAGACCACCGTTTCAGCCCAGTCAGCTCGTCTGGCCTGGGTCGCTCTCCGCTCCCTGGCAAAGTTCCTCGCGGAGCGCCGCGTCCTCCACGAAAACGGCGAGTCGACCCTCCGGCACGTCCGGATGCCCAAGGTCAAGGACGAGGCCCGGCGAGCCCTCAGCGACGCCGAGATGTGGCGCCTCATCGAGGCCTCCGGCGGAGGCGAATGCGGCCACCGCGACACGACGATGATCTGGACGATGCTCGGCTGCGGCCTGCGCCGCGAGGAGCTGGTGAACCTCCGCCTCAGCGACATCGAGTTCTCCGAGCGCAGGCTCCACGTCCGCGCCGCGACGAGCAAGTCCGTCCACCCGCGCGACGTGAACGTCCCGATCGAGACGCTGAAGGCACTGGACGGCTACGTGAGCGATCACCGTCTCGGCGAGACCGACGACGACGCTCCCCTGTTCACCGACCGCCACGGCAAGGCCCTCACCGGCAACGCCGTCCGCAAGCTCTTCGAGCGGCTCAAGGTGAAGACCGGGATCCGCGACCTCTGCGCCCACATGCTCCGCCACACCTGGGCCACCAACTTCCATCGCTCGCGTTCCGGCACCAAATTCGACATGCAGGTCGAAGGCGGCTGGACGACCGGACGGATGGTGGAGCGGTACTGCAAGGCCCGTCCGTTCGAGGAGCGCCGCAAGGCACCGTCGCCGTTCACCGCATCGCGTGCGGCCCGCGCAGAGAAGGGGCCTACAGAGAAGCGGCCTTCACAGCAAGGAAGCGGCCGAGCCATCTCGCGCGTCGCGTAGAAGACCAACAACGACGCGGGTCGGTAGCCCGGAGGGGATTCGAACCCCTGACCTCTTCCTTGAAAGGGAAGCGCCCTGGACCACTAGGCGACCGGGCCGGAGAGCTCCAGTCTACGCGCGGGTGAGCGCGCCGATCGCGAGGAGCAGGCCGTCGCGCTTGATCGCGGGACTCGTCACCACGAAGAGCACCACGCCGCTCACCGGTGCGCGGATCGTGGCGATCGGAGCGCCGACGAGATCGGTGAGCTCACCCACGAGATCCCCCACCCGCACGCGCTGACCCACGTGCACGCCGCAGTGGAACATGCCTTCACCGGGTGAGCGCACCCAGTCGAAGCTCTCCACGACGGTCGGCGGCGCGACCGGCTCGGGCTCACCGTCGAGGGCGCCGATCGCGCGGAGGATGTTCGTCACCCCGTGCACGTGCCGCATGACGTCCTCCTCGATGAGGAGCCCCCGCCCGCCGGACTCGGCGAGCATCGCGGCGACGCCGGAGAGCGCGGCGGCGGCGTAGAGGCTGCCGGGCCGCTCGCCGGTCGGCGCGCTCTTCACCGCCCACTCCGCGCCGTACGCGTTCGCCATGCGCACGATGATCGCGTCACGCACCGTGTCACCGATCTCGCGGTAGATGACGAAGGGCGTGAGGTCCTCGATGAGGTCGCCGGCATGCAGATCGATGGCGTGCGTGAACTTCACGATGATCTCGGTGAGCAGGCGATGCGCGAAGCGCTGCCCCCACGTCCCGGCGGGATCGCCGGGAAAGAGACGGTTGAGGTTGTCGTTGTCCTCGGGATTGACGTAGATGCTGCGCTCGTAGAACCCGGGACGGTTGAGGAGCGGGAGGATGACGATCGTCCCGCGGACCTCGGCGGGGTCGAGCGTGCGGCCGAGCCGGATCGCCGCCTCGATGCCGGTGTACTCGGCGGCGTGGATGCCGGCGGTGATGAGGACCGCGGGACCGTCGCGCGCGCCGCGAAGCGCGACGTACGGCCACTGGTACTTCTCCAGACCCGCGTCGCCTGCGAAGGTGAAGGAGCCTGTGGCGCGCTCGCCGGACGGCGGCAGCGGGATCGGGCCGATCACCAGATGCCCAGGATGCGCCGGGCGACCGCGCGCAGCGACGGCTTCGCCTCGGCCGGCGCGCGGCGCGCCTCGCGCTCGAGCGTGCGGATGGCACCGCGGGTGTCGAGATCGTCGTCGAGCGCGGCGAGGACGGCGCGGGTCGCCGGGTCCCGTCCGATCGGGCCCACCCGACCGCGGCCGAGAGCGCTCGCGAGCGCACCCGTCCGCACGCGTGCACCGGCGAGCCGCGTCTCGTCATGGTCGAACGGGCGGCGGTAATGCGCGTCGAGGAGGTAGAGCCGCAGCGCCTGCGGTGTGGCCGTCCGCAGCGCGTCGCGCACGAACACCATGTTCCCGAGCGACTTCGACATCTTCTCGCCGCCCAGGCGCACCGGCGCAGGGTGCACCCACCACGACGCGAAGGGACGCTTGCCCATGGCCGCCTCGGACTGCGCGATCTCGTTCTCGTGGTGCGGGTAGATGAGATCGGTGCCCCCGCCGTGGATGTCCAGGCGCTCGCCCAGGTGCCGCAGCGACATCGCCGAGCACTCCAGGTGCCACCCCGGCCGGCCGCGGCCGAAGGGGCTCGGCCAGGTTGGGCCATCGGGGACAGCGCGCCAGAGCGCGAAGTCGATCGGCGTGCGACGCCGCGGATCCTCCAGCGCCGCGTCGTCCTGCGCCGCGAGGATGCGCCGCATCTTCGCCGGCGAGAAGCGCGAGAGCTCGCCGTACCGCGGCTGGCGCGCGGTGTCGAAGTAGACGCTCCCATCCACCGGATACGCCGCACCCCTGCGCAGGAGGCGCGCGATGAGCGCACGCATGGCGTCGAGCTCGCGCGTCGCGTGTGGCATGACGTCGGGCTTCCGCCAGCCCAGCGCACGCATGTCCTGGAGGAACTTCCGCTCCTCGCGCCTGCCGAGCTCGCGCCAGCCCACGCCGTCGCGCGCCGCGCGCTGCAGTATCGACTCGTCGATGTCGGTGACGTTCTGGGCATAGCGCACGCGCGCACCGCGCGACTCGAGGAGCCGGACGAGGACGTCGAAGACCAGGAAGGTCCGGGCATGGCCGAGGTGGGTCGTGTCGTACGGCGTGACGCCGCAGACGTACATGGTGAGCGTGCCGCGCGGCCGCAGCGCGAAGGTCCCGCGGCGTCTCGTGTCGTACAGGCGAAGCACTGGCGCAACGCTAGCGACTATCTTCAGTGGCGGTGAGCCGCCTGCCCGACGCGGAGGACGCGGTCGCGACGATCCGCCGGGTGGTGAGCGCACCCACCGCTCCGTACCACGAGGCGCGCGCGCTCGCGGCGATCGC
>DASSPF010000212.1:0-2410 GCA_035699805.1 Candidatus Limnocylindria bacterium
TATCGCAACGAGTGGCCGGACGAGATCGGTGTCGAGTACCACCTCTCACACGCGGCCTGGATCGACCTGCTCCGCGCGAGCGGCTTCGAGATCGAACGGCTCATCGACGTGTACGCGCGGGCGGACTCGACGCGTCACGAGTACTACGGCTACGTCTCCGCGGAGTGGGCGCGCCGGTGGCCGGCCGAAGAGATCTGGGTGGCTCGCAGGCGGTAGGCGCGGGGGTACGCTCGATCCGTGAACGTCCCGCTCCGCACGGGCGATCCGCGTCCGTCCATCACCGACCTCGACGAGCGGACGCTCAGCATCTGGCTGGGCGAGCGCAAGGAGCCGGCGTACCGGGCGAAGCAGATCCGCCGCCACATCGCGAGGAGCACCGCCGCAGACTGGAGCGGCCTCACCGATCTGCCGAAGGCGCTGCGCGAGGCGCTCGCGGCGTCATTCCGCTGGAGCGCGGTCGAGGTCGCGCATGAAGTGGAGAGTGCCGATGGGGAAACGCGCAAGGTGCTGCTCCGGCTGCACGACGGTCATCACATCGAGTCGGTCCTCATGCCCCACCACGGCGCGCGCAACTCGGTGTGCTTCTCCACGCAGGCGGGCTGTCCCATGGCCTGCGCGTTCTGCGCGACCGGGGAGATGGGGCTCATCCGCAACCTCACGACGGCCGAGATCGTGGACCAGATCCGGCACTGGCAGCGCGAGCTCGTCGCGCGGGGCCAGCGCGTGTCACATGTCGTCGCGATGGGCATGGGGGAGCCGCTCGCGAACCTGGACGCGGTGGTCCGTGCGGTCCGGTGGCTCATCGATCCCGACCTCTTCGGCATCAGCCCGCGCCGCGTGACGATCTCGACGGTCGGGCTCGTTCCGGCGATGGACGAGCTCGCGGCCCTCGATCTCCCGATGAACCTCGCGGTCTCGCTCCACGCGCCGAACGACCGCATCCGCGCGCAGATCGTCCCCTCGAACAAGCGCTGGGGGATCGATGAGGTGCTCGCGGCCTCGCGCCGTTACGTCGAGCGGACCAAGCGCCGCGTGACCTTCGAGTACGTGCTGCTGTCCGGCGTGAACGACGCGGAGCGCGACGCGCTCGAGCTCGCTGGTCGCATCCTGAGGCTGGGCCGCGCCGGCGACTTCCACGTGAACCTCATCCCGGTGAATGCGGGTCCGGGTGGCTTCACGCGTCCGCCGGTGGAGCGCATGGAGCAGTTCGCGGGCGTCCTTCAGGAGCAGGGCATCGCCGCCACGCTGCGCATCAGCAAGGGCCAGGACATCGCCGCGGGGTGCGGTCAGCTGAAGGTGCCGGAGGGGCGCGCCGAGGTCGCGACGACGTAGGGCGGTCCGCCGGCGGGCGTGGCTAGCGGGCCTTGGCCTTCTCGGCCTTCTTGGCCATGCGCGCGGGCTTCGTCTGCGTGCGCCGGCAGCGCGAGCAGATGAGCAGCTTCTGCCCGTCGACGACGCCGACGTGCAGGTTCGCGTCGAAGCGGCGGCGCGTGTGCACCTTCGAGTGGCTCACGTTGGATCCGAACGCTGCGGTCTTCCCGCAGATCGCGCAGGCGCGTGGCATCGGCGGCAACTCCTCAGGGGGACTGAACGTGAATGGTACAGTCGCGCACATCGCGACGCAATGCGACGGCGCCACCCTGGTCCGCGTCCTCGAGGCCGCCGCCGACTCCCTGGAGCGCGCCGTCGACGAGGTGAACGCGCTCAACGTGTACCCCGTCCCCGACGGCGACACCGGGACGAACATGCTCCACACCGTCCGCTCGGCCCTCAAGTACGCCCACGCGGCCGAGCCCACCCTCGCGGCGATCGGCGCCGGCGCGGCGCACGGTGCGCTCATGGGCGCCCGCGGGAACAGCGGGGTCATCCTGTCGCAGATCATCCGCGGCCTGAAGGAGGCGCTCGCGGACGCTGGCTCGCTCGGACCCGAGGAGCTGAAGACGGCGCTCCGCCTCGCCCGAGCCCACGCCAACGCCGCGGTGACCGCGCCCGCGCCCGGCACCATCCTCACGGTCGCCGCCGCGATGGACGAGGCGGCCGCCTCGGCGAGCGGGGACGTCGCGGAGATCCTGTCCGCCGCGCTCGCGGCGGCCGACCGCGCGGTCGCCCGGACACAGGACGAGAACCCCACGAACAAGGCCGCCGGCGTGGTGGATGCCGGCGGCAAGGGCCTGTACTACCTCCTCGCGGGGGCGCTCGCCGGTGCGACGGGCCGTCGCGTCGAGAGCACGCACCTGGTGGTGCGGCCGGCGGTCACCACGCATGCCGTCGCCGCGGACGTGTCGAGCTGGGCCGGCGCCTACGACGTGCAGTTCCTGGTGGAGCACCCGTCGCGGCCGATCCCCGACGTCCGCCGCGAGATGGAGGAGTTCGGCGCCGACTGCGTCCTCGTCGTCGGCGACGAGAGCGT
>DASSPF010000213.1:0-3255 GCA_035699805.1 Candidatus Limnocylindria bacterium
GGACTGGATCGGCCGCGCGCGATCGGCCGGCGCCGCGCTCGTGGTCTTCCCGGAGCTCTCGCTCACCGGGTACTACCTGAAGGACCTCGCGGCGGACGTCGCGTGCGCCGCCGACGGCGCGGAGCTCGCCCCCATCGCCGCGGCCTCGCGCGACATCGACGTGTGCGCCGGCTTCGTCGAGCGCGGAGCGGATGCCCGGCTGCACATCGCGCAGGGCTACTGGTCGAAGGGCCGGCTCGTCCACGTCCACCGCAAGGTGTACCTCCCGACGTATGGCATCTTCGACGACGGCCGCTACTTCGGTCCGGGCGAGCGGTTCGACGTGTTCCCGAGCGCGCTCGGTCCGGCCGGTCTGGCCATCTGCGAGGACCTCTGGCACGTCTCGGTGCCGTACCTGTACGGCGCCACCGGCGCCACCGTGGTCCTCTCGCCGGCGTCCAGCCCCGGCCGCGGCGTCGCGGAGGGCGGGGATCTCGGCACGGCGGAATCGTGCCGGCTGATGGACCGCTTCTACGCGCAGTACCTGACGCTCCACGTCGTATTCGTGAACCGCGTGGGCCACGAGGATGGCATCGCCTTCTGGGGCGGCTCCGAGGTCGTCGCGCCGGACGGGAGCCTCGTCGCGCGTGCGCCGGACTTCGAGGAGCATCTGCTCGTCGCGGAGATCGATCGGGATCTCCTGGCGCGCGAGCGCGACCGCAACCCGCTCATCCGCGACGAGCGCCCAGACCTGGTCGTCGGCCACCTCGCTCGCATGCGTGGGCTGGATTGATCGGCGCGCGCGTCGGCTCGGTGCGGCCCGACCCGGCCGATCTCTCCCCGCTGCGCATCGACGAGGCGCTGGTGCGGCGGATGCTCGTGGCGTTCCTGCGCGAGGAGACCGCGAAGTCGGGACACCGCCGCGTGGTGCTCGGCCTCTCCGGCGGCATCGACAGCGCGGCCGTGGCGGCCCTGGCCGCGGAGGCGATGGGCCCGGAGAACGTCACCGCGCTCTTCATGCCCTACCGGACGTCGAGCCCCGAGTCGCGCGAGCACGCCCGCCTGGTCGCGGACACGTTCGGTCTGGCGTTCCACGAGGTGGACATCACCGCGCAGGTGGACGCGTACTTCGCGGCCGCCGGCGAGGTGGACCGCGTCCGCCGTGGGAACAAGATGGCGCGTGAGCGCAAGTCGATCGAGTACGACCGCTCGTGGCCCGACGGGCTCGTCCTCGGGACGAGCAACAAGACCGAGCTGCTCCTCGGCTACGGGACGCGCTACGGCGACATGGCTTGCGACCTGAACCCGGTCGGCGATCTGTACAAGACGCAGCTGCGCGAGCTCGCGGTGCTCCTCGGTGTGCCCGAGCCGGTCGTCCGCAAGGCGCCCAGCGCCGACCTCTGGGTGGGGCAGACCGACGAGGGCGAGCTCGGGTTCACCTACCCCGAGGCCGACCTCATCCTGTACCACATGGTGGACCGCCGCCTCCGTCCGGCCGACCTCGTCGCCGCGGGCTTCGACGCGGCCCTCGTCCACGGCATCCGCGAGCGGGTGCGCCGCTCGCACTACAAGCGCGTCATGCCGCTCATCGCCAAGCTCTCGCTGCGTACGGTCGGCCACGACTTCCTCTACCCGCGCGACTGGGAGGCCGACTGAGCGACGAGGGTTTCGGTCGGGCGAGCGTGACCACGCGCGAGCCGAGCGGCTTCGCGCTCGGCTACCTCGCCGCGCTCGGCTCGGCGGCGTTCTTCGCCGCGGGTGGGGCGATCGCGAAGTCGGCGTTCGACCGCGGGGTCCCGCCGAGCGTGCTCGCCGAGTTCCGCGTGCTGTTCGCGTTCCTCGCCTTCCTCGTCATCGTGGCGGTCTGGCGGCCGCGCGATCTGCGAGTCCGGCGCGAGGACATCCTGTGGTTCGCGGCGTTCGGCGTGTTCGGCATGGGCGCGGTGCAGTGGCTCTACTACGAGGCCATCCAGCGCATCCCCATCGCCGTCGCGCTGGTCATCGAGTACACGGCGGTCATCTTCGTGCTCGTCTGGGCGCGGCTGCGCGGACGGAAGGTGGGTCGGGCCCTCTGGTACGCGGGCGCGCTCTCGCTGGTGGGCTGCTTCTTCGCCGCGGGCGCCTACGACGCCGCGCTGCGCGCCGTGAGCACGGTCGGCGTCGCGCTCGCGGCCCTCGACGCTCTGCTCTTCACCAGCTACTTCATCCTTGGCGAGCGCCTGGCCACCCGCTACTCCGCGTGGACATTGGCGGTGTACGGCTTCGGCTTCGCGCTGCTCGCCTGGACCATCGGGCGGCCGGTGTGGACGCTGCCATGGACCACGACGCCGCCCGACGTCTGGCTGCGGATCGCGGGTGTCGTGATCATCGCGGCGGTCATCCCGTTCGCACTCGGGTTCATCGCCCTGCGCCGCCTCCCCGCGGCGCGGGTGAGCATCGTCGCGACGTCGGAGCCCTTCATCGCCGGCGTCATCGCGTGGGTGCTGCTGGAGCAGGCGCTCCAGGTCCCCCAGCTCGTCGGTGGCGTGCTCGTGCTCGCCGGCATCGTCATCGCGCAGACCCACCGGCCCACCGGGAACAGCGTGTAGTGGGGAAGCTGTATCTGGTGGCGACGCCCATCGGCAATCTGGAGGACGCATCGGCGCGTGCGCTCCGCGTGCTGCAGGACGTGCACATGGTGGCCTGCGAGGACACCCGACACACCCAGGTGCTGCTGCGCCGTCACGAGATCCGCGCCAAGCACCTCACGTCGTACACCGAAGCGAACCACCGGCGGAAGGTCGCCGAGCTGGTGGGCCAGCTCGACCGCGGCTGGGACGTCGCGCTCGTCTCCGACGCGGGCACCCCCGGCCTCTCCGACCCCGGCGAGCGGCTCGTGCGCGCGGCGATCGACGCGGGTCACGAGGTCGTGGCGGTCCCCGGTCCGGCCGCCGCCATCGCCGCGCTCGTGGCCTCGGGGCTGCCCACGCGCGAGTTCACGTTCGTCGGATTCGTGGAGAAGAAGAGCGGCCCTCGCCGCCGCTTGCTCGAGCGGCTCGTCGCCGAGGGCCGCACCATCGTGCTCTACGAGAGCCCGTACCGTGTCAGCGACCTGCTCGCCGACCTCGCCGCGGTCGCACCCGGTGCCCGCGTCGCCCTCGCGCGCGAGCTCACCAAGGTGCACGAGGAGATCGTGCGCGGGACCGCGGCGGAGCTCGCCGAGCGCTACGCCGAGAGCGCGCCGAAGGGCGAGGTGACCATCGTCATCGCGCCGTCCTGAGGCGCCTCTCCTAGTCC
>DASSPF010000214.1:0-4944 GCA_035699805.1 Candidatus Limnocylindria bacterium
CATCCCGGCGTTCGGGCCGCGGCCCGTGCGTCTCATCGAGGGCACCGGACGCGCGTCGCTCCTCGTCGCGACGAACGCCGCGCGCGCCAGGGAGGCGCAGCGTTATCGCGAGGCCCTCGGCGTGCGCATCGCCGCCCACGCCGACGACGCGGCGGTCATCGAGGGTGGTCCGGACGTGGTGCTCTCCGACGATGAGCTCGTGCGTCCCGACGCGCGGGCGATCCGCGTGCGCACCGGTGGTCAGGGGGCCACGGTCGTGCTGCTCCGCAAGGCGGGCGGGGTGCTCGTCTGTGGCGATCTCGATCTCGCCAGCGAGGCCGCGAAGCAGCTCATCGGGCTGGAATTCTCCGCCGTGCTGTCGGCACGTCGGTCGCCCATGTGGAGCGCAGGCAAGGACACGCTGCTGCAGCTGCAGCGCGAGCTTCCGAAGCCGCGGAAGCTCTTCTCGATCCTGGTCCCGCCCCCGTGGGATCGCGCCTACCGCGGCAGGCTCGAGGACAAGATGACCAACCACGACCCGATCGTGCCGCGCGAAGCCACCGCGCCGCGTGAGGCGGCGATGGGGCCGTTCACGCTCGTCGTCGCGCGCGAATCGCGCGACCGGATCGAGCGGGTGAAGAAGCCCGTGCCGCTCGGCGCGGCCGCGGCCGGTGGCAATGGCAGCGGTCCGGCGGCACCGCCAAGGGAGACGAAGCGGCCGCGGCCGTTCGCCGAGGACTGGGACGCGCCGGGAACGGACCGACCGCCGACGACCATCGCCAATCCCGCGACGGACATCGTGCCGCCGCAGGGCGCGTACCTGCCGCGTCCGCTCGGCGAGCGCTTCGCGCGCGCCTCGATCGAGGATCTGGCGGGCTCGCCGTACGTGGACTGGCAGTGGGGCGGCCTCAGCCTCTCGCCCGACGGGAGCGAGGTGGCGTTCGCCTGGAACACCACCGGGACCTTCGAGATCTACAGCGCCCCGATCGAGCGCGAGCGCATCTACCAGCTCACCGATGCGAAGGAGCGCAGCGTGTCGCCACGCTGGTCGCCGGACGGCACCCAGATCGCGTTCCTGCGTGACCTGGGCGGCGACGAGCGGTTCGACATCTGGCTCGTCGATCGGGACGGCGAGCACGAGCGCAACCTGACCAGCGAGCCGAACGTCATGCACCGCGAGATCGCGTGGTCGCCCGACGGCCAGCGCATCGCGTATGCGGCGAACAGCGGCGGCGGAGGTTTTGGGATCCACGTCGTGGATGTCGCGACCGGCGCGAAGCGCGCGCTCACCGACGGGAGCCGGGACGACCACCAGCCGCGCTGGTCGCCGGACGGCTCACGTCTGGTGTTCTGGTCGCGGCGCGAGCCCCGGCGCACGAACGCCGACCTGTACCTGGTCCCGGCGGCGGGTGGGACGGTCACGAGACTCGACACGCGCGGCGGGGCCGACGGCGAATCCCGTGACGCGAGCTGGGATCGTGACGGGCGCCGGCTCGTCTTCACCACGAACGTCCGCGGACGCGAGGAGGTCGCCATCGCGCACCTCGATGGCGACACGGTCGGCCGCATCGAGTACCTCACCGAGAACATCCACGACGAGACGGCGCCGGTCTGGCGTCCGGACGGCCGCGGAGTGGTGTTCGAGCACAGCGAGGAGTCCGAGGTGTCGCTGCGCCGGGTCTTCGCCGTCTCGCACGCCACGCACGCCGTCGCCGACCGTGCCGGCGTGCATCTGTCGGCGGACGTCGGACGGGACTCGGATCTCGTCGCGTACCTCTACAGCGGTGCGCGCGAGCCCTGGGACGTCTACGTGACCCGCGAGCGCATGGTCGCGCCGAAGCGTCTCACCCGCTCCCTTCCGGCGACGATCGACCCCGCCGTGCTGGTGGAGCCCGTGCACGTCCGGTATCCGGGGGCCGACGGGCGCGAGATCCCCGCGCTCCTGTACGTGCCGCACGCCGAGGCGCTGCGTGGTGGCGCGCTCCCGCCCGCGGTCATGTACATCCACGGCGGGCCGACCGGCCAGCACCTGCGTCAGTGGGACCGCGCCGCCCAATGGTTCGCGCACAACGGCTACGTCGTCCTCGCGCCGAACATCCGCGGGTCGACGGGCTACGGGCGTGAATTCCAGGAGGCCAACCGCGGCGACTGGGGCGGCAAGGATCTGGTGGACATCACCAACGGCGCCGCGTGGCTGGCGAAGCAGGGCATCGCCGACCGGAAGCGCATCGGCGCCTACGGTGGGAGCTACGGCGGGTACATGACGCTCATGGCGCTGGCGCAGGCGCCCGACCTCTGGGCGGCCGGCGTCTCCATCGTCGGTGTGGTGTCGTGGAAGACGCTGTACGACACGACACGTGGCGACCTCAAGGACTACCTCGAGCGCGAGCTTGGTGATCCGGCGAAGGCCGCCGATCTATATCGCGACCGCTCGCCGCTCACGCATGTCTCGCGGATCAGCGCGCCGCTGCTCCTCCTCCAGGGAGAGAACGACCCGCGCGTGCCGCGGAGCGAGGCCGAGCTGATGATCGCGGCGCTGCGCAAGTCGAACAAGCCGTTCGAGGAGCACATCTACCCCGGCGAGGGTCACGGCTTCCGCACACGCGAGAACATGATCGACGCGATCCGTCGCGCGACCGACTGGTTCGACCGCCACCTGCAGGCGCGTGCCTGATGCCGTCGTCGTCGGCGCGGGGCCGAACGGCCTCGCCGCGGCGATCCAGGTGGCACGCGCGGGGCGGACCGTCGCGGTCTACGAGGCGAACGACGAGATCGGCGGAGGCGCACGCTCCGCGGCGCTGACGCTTCCCGGCTTCGTGCACGACGTGTGCTCGGCCTTCCATCCGCTGGCGCTCGCATCACCGTTCCTCCGCGACCTGCGCCTGGGCGAGCACGGGCTGCGGTTCATCCATCCGGGCGCGCCGCTCGCGCATCCGCTCGATGACGGCAGCGCCGTCGTGCTCGAGCGCTCGCTCGACGCGACCGCCCGCGGCCTCGGCACGGATGGCGACGCCTACGCCTCGCTCATGGCGCCGTTCGTCCGCTCGGCGGCGGACCTGTACGGCGAGGTCCTCGGGCCCGCGGTCCACGTGCCGCGGCACCCGCTGCTCCTGGCGCGCTTCGGCCTTCTGGCGATGCGCTCATCGCGGTCCCTCGCGGGCCGCTTCCATGGGGAAGGCGCGCGGGCCCTGGTCGCGGGATTGGCCGCGCACTCGTTCCTTCCCCTGGAGCATCCCTTCACCGCCGCGTTGGCGCTCCTGCTCGGCGTCGGCGGGCACGCTGTGGGCTGGCCGGTGGCGCGCGGCGGATCGGGCGAGATCGCGCGTGCGCTGGGCTCGTATCTGCGCGCGCTCGGCGGCAACGTGATCACCGGCCGGCGCGTGCAGCAGATGAGCGACCTGCCCACCGCGCGGGCCTACCTCTTCGACACCACGCCCGCGCAGCTCGAGCTCATCGCCGCCGACCGCCTCTCCGCGGCCTATCGCCGGTCGCTGCGCCGCTACCGCCGCGGACCCGGCGTGTTCAAGATCGACTACGCCCTCGACGGGCCCATGCCCTGGCGCGCCGCGGCCTGTCTGCGCGCGGGCACGGTGCACGTCGGCGGGACGTTCGACGAGATCAGTGCGAGCGAGCGCGCCGTATGGCGAGGGGAGCACCCCGAGCGGCCGTTCGTGCTCGTTGGGCAGCAGAGCCTCTTCGACGACACGCGCGCGCCGGCCGGCAAGCACACGCTCTGGGCGTACTGCCACGTCCCGAACGGCTCGACCGAGGACATGACCGCGCGCATCGAGGCGCAGCTCGAGCGCTTCGCACCCGGTTTCGCCGCGCGCGTCCTCGCGCGGCGCGTGAGCGCGCCCGCCGACATCGAACGGGCCAACGCGAACGATCTGGGCGGCGATATCTCCAACGGCTCGCACGCCGGACTGCAGCTGCTCATGCGACCGCGCATCGCGCTCGATCCGTACGCGACGAGCGCGCGTGACCTCTACCTCTGCAGCGCGGCGACGCCGCCGGGCGGCGGTGTCCACGGGATGTGTGGCTACCACGCCGCGCGGAGCGCGCTGCGGAGGACGCTGGCCTGATCAGCCCGCCGGCGCGGTGAACGTGAAGCGGGCGGCCGAGATGTTGAACCGCTTCACGTCGAAGGCGATGACCTTGATCGGCCGAGCGCGGAACGCGTAGCCCTTCACGTACTGCTCCGCCTTCGGGCGGTACTTGAATGCGCGCCCGTACTTGCGCGTGTACTCGCGGGCCAGCCGCGCCGCGAGGCGCGGAGCGACGCCGCGCACGATCTCCACCGTCGCCTCCCCGTACACCGCCCGGTCGGCGATCTGCGTCCCGAACGAGAGCCGACCGTCGCGCAGGAGGTTGCGCGCCCAGCGGGTGCGCTCGCTGCCGTCGAACCAGAGGGTGTCGTCGACCCAGACACCCCATTGCTGCACGAGGTGCGGTCGTCCGTCGCGATCGGTCGTCGCGAGCCAGATATAGCGGCCGTCCACGAGGATCTTCTTCGCGGCCGTCCAGGAGAGCATGCCCTTCTCGGCCGCGCTGATGTATCCCTCGGGCATCCGCGGACGATCGCGCCTGGGCGCGCTCACGCCGTGATCGCGATCTGCTCGATCGCGGTGCGGAGCGCCATCGCCCGGAGGCGCTCGGCGATGGCCCGCGCCTCGTCGCAGAACGTCCCCGCCTGGTCGCGTCGACCGGTCTCGCGCAGCGAGCGCGCGAGATCCGCGAGCGCAACCGCTCGGTCGTAGTCGAGCTTCAGCGTCGTGAACGACTGGACCGCGTCGAACAGGAGCTTCGCCGCCTTGGTGTGCTCGCCGGCGCGCTGGGCGCGCAGGCCTTCGGCCTGTAGGAGGAGCGCGCGCCCGCGCGCGTGACCCGCCCGCTCCACACGCGACTCGATGCGCTCGACGAATGCCGGGTCATCGATGCCCCAGCGTGCGCCGGCGAGCACGCCGA
>DASSPF010000215.1:0-15224 GCA_035699805.1 Candidatus Limnocylindria bacterium
GGCCAGCGCGTCCACACCCACGGTGTCGATGAGGTGTGTCGTCACCTGTCCGGCGCGGAAGAGCTCGCTCGACAGGATCTTCTTGTGCGCCGGGATGTTCGTGGTCACGCCCACGACGGTGAACTCATCGAGCGCGCGCTGCATGCGGGCCACGGCCTCGGCGCGGTCGCGGCCCCAGGCGATGACCTTGGCGAGCAGCGAGTCGTAGTACGGCGGCACCTCATAGCCCTGGAAGCAGTGCGAGTCGATGCGGATGCCCGGTCCGGACGGCGGCAGCCAGGTGGTGAGCACGCCGGTGGAGGGCTGGAAGTTCTGCTCGGAGTCCTCGGCGTTGATGCGGCACTCGATGGCATGCCCGCGGACCCAGATCTGCTCCGGGCTGAACGAGAGCGGCTGCCCCGAGGCGAGCGCGATCTGCTCCTTCACCAGGTCGATGCCGGTGGTGACCTCGGTGATGGTGTGCTCGACCTGGATGCGCGAGTTCACCTCGATGAAGTAGTAACGGCCGTCCGCATCCACGAGGAACTCGAAGGTGCCGACGTTGCGATAGCCGCAGCGCACTGCCGCGCTCACCGCGAGCTCGGCGATCTCCTGGCGCAGCTGCTCGCTGATGGATGCCGACGGCGCCTCCTCGATGAACTTCTGGTTCCGACGCTGGATGGAGCACTCGCGCTCGCCCAGGCAGATGCCCGCGCCGTACTCGTCGACGGCGATCTGCGCCTCCACGTGCCGCACACCCTCGAGACAGCGCTCCAGGTACAGACCCTCGTCGCCGAACGAGGCCTTGGCCTCGCTGCGCGCCTGCTCCCAGAGGCGCTGCAGCTCCGACGGCGCGGTCGCCTTGCGCATGCCGCGCCCGCCGCCGCCGGCCTTCGCCTTGAGCATCACCGGGTAGCCGATCGCTTCGGCGATCCGCAATGCCTCGGCGACGGTGCGCACCGGCCCCTCGGACCCGGGGATGACCGGCACACCCAGGCGCTTCATCATCGCGCGCGTCTCGGCCTTGTCGTGGAAGAGCGCGAGCACGTCGGGCGGCGGCCCGATGAACGTCAGGCCGTGGTCGCGGCAGACTTCGGCGAAGTCGGCGCTCTCCGAGAGGAAGCCGTAGCCGGGATGGATCGCCTGCGCGCCGCTGATGAGCGCCGCGGACATGATCGCGGGGATGTTGAGGTACGAGTCGCGCGCCGGCGCGGGCCCGATGCAGATGGCCTCGTCGGCGAGGTGCACCGGCAGGCTGTGGGCGTCGGCCTCGCTGTAGACGAGCACGGACTGGATGCCGAGCTCACGGCACGCACGGATCACGCGGAGCGCGATCTCGCCACGATTCGCGATGAGGATCTTATCGAAGGACAGGAAGCGCCTCCCGGAGCGTGGTCTCGTCCGAAACGTTCGCGGTCCTCGCGCCCGCGAGGATGCGCTTGGTGAGCCCGGTCAGGACGTTGCCCGGACCGAACTCGACGTAGGCGGTCACGCCCTCCCCATTCGCGCGCCGCATCGAGGCGACCCACTGTACCGGAGACCACACCTGCCGCTCCAGCAATGTGGGGAATTCGGCCGCATGTTCATGGGGCGCCGCATCGACGTTGGCGATCACCGTGTAGCGGAGCGCGCTCCAGGCCACACCTGCGAGCGCCGCCGCGAGATCCGGCGCCACGGCGCGCATGGCCGGTGAGTGGAACGCCGCGGATGTCCGCAGCGGGATGACGCGCTTGGCGCCCGCCTCCTTGAGCGCCGCAGAAGCGCGCTCGAAGTCATCGCGCGGCCCGCTGATCACGACCTGCCCCGGCGCGTTGTCGTTCGCGACGACCAGGCCCGTGTCCGCGATGGCCGCCGCGATGCGATCCGCGTCGAGGCCGATGACCGCGAGCATGCCGCCGGACGGATCGGCGGCCTGCATCAGCTCACCGCGCCGCCGCACCAGACGCACGGCGTCGGCGAGAGAGAGCGCGCCCGCCGCGACGAGCGCCGTGAATTCCCCCAGCGAGTGACCGAGCACCACGCGAGGCTCCGCCAGGCCGCCCGCCGCCTCCTCCGCGGCACGCAGCGCGGCGATCGACGCGACCAGGAGCGCGGGCTGGGTGTTGGCGGTCCGATCGAGATCCTCCTGCGGCCCGTCCCACGCGAGGCGCTTGAGATCGAGACCCAGGGCGTCCGAGGCCTCGTCGAAGACGCGCATCGCCGCCGGGTAGCGGCCGGAGAGGTCCCTGCCCATCCCCACGGTCTGCGAGCCCTGGCCGGGGAAGAGCCAGGCCGCACCGCTCGCGCTCGTTCCGCTCGTACTCATGTGGAGCGATGGAGTCTACGGAGCCGCCCAAGAGCACGGATCGGTAACGGATCGGTCACGGTCAGATGTCGAGGTACGGACGATGCCCGAGCTTGCGGCATGGACACCACCTCTCGCACCGACCAACGACCGTGGCCCGAGGCCGCGGGTGGAGCGATCATGGGCGCGCTCTTGGCGATGGCCATCGCGTTCGTCCCGGGAGTCTCGATCCTCATCGAGCGACCCGAGACCGCACCGTGGGTGCTCGTGGCGGGCGCGGTCATCGGCGCGGCGGTCTCGTACCGCGTCGCCGGACGATCCATGCGCCGCATCGTCGCCGCCGAGCGGGCCGTCGAGACCTCGCAGCAGGAGGCCGAGCGCCGGGCTGCGTGACGCGATAGCGCGGCCTGGCTTCGCAACGGCCGATCGGGGCTAACGGACGGTGATGACGAAGAGCGCCTGACCGTACTCGACGGGCGCGCCCGTGGTGACGAGCACCTCGCGGATCTCACCGTCCGCGGGCGCCTTCACCTCGGAGGTGTGACCGAGCGTCTGGATCCCACCGAGGACCTCACCGCGCGTCACGCTGTCCCCGGTGTTCCACGCGCGCGGTCCGTTGAAGATGCCCACGCTGGCGGCATGCACCTTCTGCGTCTTCGGCGCGGCAGCCGCGGCGTCCTGCGACAGGCGCTCGGCCACCGCGGGGGCGGCGGGCACGGTCGCGCCGGGTCGTCGCGTGACCGTCACCGCGAACGTGTCGGCCTCGACCTCGATCGTGGTGGCGGCCGAGTCGGCCATGAGCCGCGTGAGGTCATCGACGAGGGCGAGGACCGGATCCTGATCGCTCATCGCTTCGGCATCAGTCTGCGCCACCACGGCGCGGGGGTCGCGGCCGCGCGCGTCCCACTCTCGGCGACGGCGCCGAACGCGCGGAAGCGCTCGTAGCGCGCGGAGAGCAGGTCGGGCACGGCCACGCGCTCGAGCTTGGCGAGCTGCGCGACGAGCGCGGTCTTGACCGCCGCCGCGGTCGCCTCATGATCGGTGTGCGCGCCGCCGGCGGGCTCGGGGATGAGCGCGTCCACCACGCCGAGATCCAGCAGATCGGGCCCGGCCAGACGCATCGCCTTCGCGGCGCGTTCTGCTTCGGAAGGGCTGCGCCACAGGATCGAAGCGGATCCCTCCGGCGAGATGACCGAGTAGATCGCGTTCTGAAGGGCCAGCACGACGTCGCCGACGGCGAGCGCGAGCGCGCCACCCGAGCCGCCCTCGCCAAGGATCACGGCGACGATCGGCGTCCGCAGGCGGGTCATGGTGAAGATCGCGCGCGCGATCGCCTCGGCCTGGCCGCGCTCCTCGCCCTCGGGTCCGGGATACGCGCCGGGAGTGTCGACGAGCGTGATGAGCGGCAGGTGGAACTTCTCGGCCAGCCGGTAGAGGCGGATCGCCTTGCGATAGCCCTCGGGGTGCGGCATCCCGAAGTTCCGCAGGATGTTCTCCTCCGTGGACGCACCCTTCTGCTGGCCGACCACCACAACCGGCCGCCCATCGAGCTCAGCGATGCCGCCGACGATGGCCGGATCGTCGCGAAAGCCACGGTCGCCGTGCAGCTCCTGGAACCGATCGAAGATCCGCCCGATGAGGTCCAGCGAATGCGGCCGTTTCACGTTGCGCGCCGCCTGCACGGCCTCCCAGGCGCTCGGGCGCTGCGCCAGGCGCGACGAGTCGGTGATGAGATGGGCATCGGTGGGAAGGTGACCGTTCGCCTCGCCCGCGCGACGCGTGCCGACCAAGCGGTCGAGCATCGACACTAGAGGCTCCAGCGCGCGTCAGGTGACGCCGCGCGGAACGCGGTGAGGAAGTACGCCACACGGTCGCGCAGCTGCGCGCGCGGGACGATCTGGTCGAGGAAGCCTTTCTGCAGCAAGAACTCCGAGCGGCCGAAGCCGGCGGGCAGCCTCTCTCCGACCGTGCCGCTCGTCACGCGCTCGCCCGAGAAGCGGATGAGCGCGCCCGGCTCGGCCACGACGAGGTCACCGAGCGAGGCGTAGGAGGCGAGCACGCCGCCGGTGGTCGGATCGGTGATGACGCTGACGTAGGGCAGACCGGCATCGTCCAGCCGCGCGAGGGCCGCGACGATCTTCGCCATCTGCATGAGTGCCAGCGTCCCCTCCTGCATGCGTGCGCCGCCTGACGCGGACACGACGACGAGGGCATTGCCGGCCGCGAGCGCGCGCTCGGCCGCGCGGGCGACCTTCTCACCCACGACGCTGCCCATCGAGCCGCCCATGAACTCGAAGTCCATGACCACCAGCTCCACGGGGTTCCCCCCGATGCGCGCCGAGCCGGAGATGGCGGCATCCTTCTCGCCGCTCTTCGCCTGCGCCGCCGCGATCCGCTCCGGATACGGCTTGCTGTCGACGAACCCCAGCGGGTCGCCGGAAACGAGCGCCGCGTCCTGCTCGTGGAAGGAGCCTCGGTCGACGAGGAGCTCGATCCGCTCACGAGCGCCGAGCCGGAAGTGATGCCCGCACTTCGCGCAGACGTTCAGGCTGCGCGCGAGCTGCTTGTTGAACAGCATCTCGCTGCAGCTCGGGCACGCCGTCCACAGGTGATCCGGGAACTCCTTCGGCTTGCGCGCGAAGGGCATCCGCAGCCTCACCGGGCGTCCTCCTCGCGGTACCAGCAGATGCCAACCACACCGGGGCCAGCGCGCGCACCGATGACCGGACCGGCCTCGGCGGTCCAGTGCTCGACGCAGTGGAAGTGCTCCTGCACCCAGGTCGCGACGTCCCCCGCGCGCTCCGGCTCGTTGGTGTGCAGCGTGCACGCGTGGATGCGCGAGCCCTCGGGCACGCGCGACAACATGAGCTCCTTCATCCGCGCCACCGCCTTGTCGCGGCTGCGCACCTTGTCCACCGGATGGACGACACCGTTCGCCACTTCGAGGATCGGCTTCACCTGGAGCACCGAGCCGAACAGCGCCGCGGCGCCGCTCACCCGACCCGACCGCTTCAGGTACTCGAGGGTGTCGGCGACCGCGAACAGCTGGACCTTTCCGGCCATGCGGGTGGCGAGCGCGACCGCGTCCTCGAACGATCCGCCGGACCGGCGCAGACGGCCGACCGCCGTGGCGATGAGCGAGATCCCGCCCGCGAGCGAGCGCGTGTCGACCACCTCGATCCGCGCGCTCGGCATGGCCTGCGCGGTCGTCGACGCCACCGAGTAGGTGCCCGAGAGCTCGGTGGCGATCGTGAGCACGAGGAGGTTCGTCGTCCCGCCCTGGACGATGGAGTCGTAGACGTCGCGGCATTCACCCATGGACGGCTGCGACGTGCCGGTCAGCACGCCGGGCGCGGCGATCTTCCGGTAGAACTCCTCGGCGGTGAGATCCACGTTCGCGGTGAAGGACTCCTTGCCGATGTCCACGTGCAGCGGCATGAGCCGGATGTCGAACTCCCGCTGGACCTCCGGCGTGAGGGACGCCGTGCCATCGACGACGATCGCGAATCTCTCGGTCACTTCTTCCCCTTCGCGCTCGGTTCGGCCAGCTCGGTCATGCGAGCACCACCTCACCGGCCACCACGCGCTCAATGCCCGACGCGGTGCGGACGACGAGGGCGCCGTCGTCGTCGATCGCCGCCGCCGTCCCGGTGAATCCCGCGCCGCCGGCGATGCTCACGCGCACCGCGCGGCCGAGGACGGTGGAGCGCTCGCGCCACTCCACGAGCGCACGCTCGCGCTCGTCCTGCTGTTCCAGCCGATCGAGCTCCGCGGTGAGCCGCCCGAGCAGCGCCAGGCGGTCCACCTCGTGCCCCTGGAGGGCGAGCGAGGTCGCACGCGCGCGCAGCTCCACGGGCAGGTCTCCCCCGCGCTGACGGACGTTCACACCGATGCCGATCACGAGCACGCCTCCGCTCCCATCCGACGTCCCGTGCGCGAGCGCGCCCGCGACCTTCATCCCCTCGAGCTCGACGTCGTTGGGCCATTTTAGGCGTGCGCCGCCGCACCCCAGCGCGTCGAGGGCCCGCGCGACGGCCACACCCGAGAGCGCGGCGAAGAGCGCCGGCGCGGCCGGCGCGGGGCGGTAGATCCATGAGGCAAGCAGGCTCGACGCGGCCGGAGCCACCCAGAGGCGTCCATGCGTGCCCTGGCCCTGCAGCTGCTCGTCCGCGACGACCAGACCGCGCGTCGCGCCGGCGGCCGCGAGGGTCCGCGCGCGCGTCTGCGTGGAGTCGATCCGCTCGTAGTACTCGAGGGCTCGTCCGAGCTCGCGCGCCACCACGGACGCCACCGCGGGATGCGCGAGCAGACCCAGACGCGGCACCGCTAGCGCGACTCGGTCTTCGTGACCTGCGCTCCCGCGGCGCGGACGCGCAGGACCCGCGCGCGACCGCCGACGCCGTGCGCGGCCGCGGTCTCCTCCATGGCGGAGACCACCCGTGGGGCAAGACGGACCGGCGCGATGGCCAGGACGCTCGGCCCGGCGCCCGAGAGCGCGGCCCCGAACGCGCCGGCGCCGCGCGCCGCGCCGATGATGTCGCCGAGCGCGGGGACGAGCCGGGTGCGCGCCGGCTGGTGGAGCCGGTCGCTCATCGCGAGGGCCAGGAGCGCGCCATCCGACCGCAGCACCGCCGCGACGAGCGCGGCGGCGTGCGCGAGGTTGAACACCGCGTCCGCTCGCGACACCTGATCGTCGAGGACACCGCGCGCCGCACGCGTGTCGAGCGTGGTCGTGGGGATGAAGACGCACGCGCGCCACGTCCGTGGAAATGCGATGCGCGTCGCGACCGGACCGTCGAGCTCGGGGAGCGCGATGGTGAAGCCGCCGTACAGGGCGGCGGCGACGTTGTCGGCATGACCCTCCACCTCCGTCGCGACCCGGAGCAGGGTGCGACGGTCGAGGGGCTCGCCGAGCAGCGCGTTCGCGGCCACGGCCCCGCCGACGATCGCGGCCGCGCTCGAGCCGAGCCCGCGGGCGATCGGGATGGCGGAGCGCTGCGTGACGTGCTGGGCGGCGACGGTCGCGCGCGCGGCCTTCGCGACCGCGCGCGCCGCCACGACGAAGAGGTTGTCGTCTCCGTCGGGGACGGCGTCTTGGGCCGCGCTCACCGACCACGCGCGCGCGGGCCGCAGCTCGAATTCGACGAGCAGCGGCAGGGCCAGGGCAAAGGAGTCGAATCCCGGTCCGAGATTGGCGCTGGACGCGGGGACGCGGACCCTCATGCGGTCGCGAGGACGCGACGCACCGCGTCGGCGGTCGCATCCACCTCGGTGAGCGCTCCCGCGAGCGACCGCGCGGCGTCGGGATCCTTCAGGCCGTTGCCGGTGAGGACGCATACGACCCGCCCCGGCACGTCACCGGCGGCCGCGCGCTTGCGCAGACCGGCGATGGACGCCGCGCTCGCCGGCTCGCAGAAGACCCCCTCGTGCCGCGCGACATCCCGGTAGGCGGCCATGATCTCGGCGTCAGTCACCGCCTCGATCGCGCCGCCGGACTCGTCCCTGGCGCGAAGCGCGGACGCCCACGACGCCGGTGCGCCGATGCGGATGGCCGTCGCGATGGTCTGCGGATCGGCGACCGGCGCGCCGTTCACGATGGGCGCCGCCCCCGCCGCCTGGAAGCCGAAGAGGCGCGGGCGCGAGCGCGCCATGCCGGCGGTCTGGGCCTCGACGAAGCCTCGCCAGTACGCGGTGATGTTCCCCGCGTTGCCGACCGGGATGCACAGCCCGGCCGGCGCGTCACCGAGCACCTCGCAGACCTCGAACGCGGCGGTCTTCTGCCCCTCGATCCGGTATGGATTCACGCTGTTCACCAGCGTGGCCTCGCCAGACGACGCGAGCTCACGCACGACCGCGAGCGCGGCGTCGAACGCCCCGCGCACCGCCACGATGCGCGCGCCGAAGGCGATCGCCTGGACGAGCTTGCCGAGCGCGACCTGACCGGCGGGGAGGACGACGGTGCACGGCAGCCCGGCGCGCGCGGCGTACGCCGCGGCGGACGCCGCGGTGTTCCCCGTGGACGCGCAGAGCACCGCCCGCGAACCCTCTTCCACCGCCTTGGCGACGGCGACCACCATGCCACGGTCCTTGAACGAGCCGGTCGGATTGGCGCCCTCGACCTTCAGCCAGACCTCGTCGATGCCGCACTCGCGCTCGAGCCACGGCGCGCGGACGAGCGGCGTGTCACCTTCGCCGAGGGTGATCCGCGGCGTGCTCGCGGTGACCGGCAGATGCGCGCTGTAGCGGTCGATGAGCGATGGGCGGCCGGGCACCCGGCGATGTTAGTGCTCGCCCTAGGATGAGGTCGCATGCGTCTCACCAAGGGCGATCGTCAGCTTCTGCGCATCGTGGCCATCCTCGCGGCGGCGTTCCTCGGGATCCAGGTGTTCACCGAGCTCTGGCAGGCCGTCGGCGCGGTCGCGGACGTGCTCCTGGTGTTCCTCGCGGCGTGGGCGCTCTCCTATCTGCTCGCACCGCTGGTGCGGCGCATCGACGAGCGCACCCGGCTCGATCGCACGATGTCGGTCGTCGTCGTCTATATCGGGATCGCCGTCGTGCTCGCGCTCGCCGGCGCGCTCGTGGTGCCGACGCTCACCCAGCAGCTCTCCGACCTCGTGACCCGCGCCCCCGAATACGGCGATCGCGCCGGCGAGGCGGTCCTCGGCGTGCAGCGATCGCTCGAGTCGCTCGGCCTGCGGGTGGACCTCGCGGACCTCTACGTCACGCTGCCCGAGCGGATCGGCCAGATCGCCGGCGCCTATGCCGCGGACATCCTCGGCGTCGTCTCGGCCACCGCCGGGGCATTCTTCAACCTCACGATCGTGCTGATCGTCGCGTTCCTCATGCTCATCGACGGTGACCAGCTCTGGCGGCGGTTCGTCCATCGCCTCCCCGCGGCGCGCCGCCGCGAGGCCGAGCTGTTCCGCGACAGCGCGGACCGCTCGTTCGGCGGCTTCATCCGCGGCTCGCTCATCCTCGGCACGATCTACGGGTTCGCGACCCTCGTGATCCTCGTCATCCTCGCGGTGCCGTTCGCCGGCGTGCTCGCCGTCGTCTCTGGTCTCACCATGGTCATCCCGTTCTTCGGCCCGATCATCGCGATCGTCCCGGTGCTGGCCGTCGCCGCCGTCGGCGCGAGCGACCGGCTTCCCTGGGTGCTCATCGCGATCCTGCTGCTGCAGCAGGTGATCCTCAACGTCGTCGGTCCGCGGATCATGTCCAAGAGCATCGGCATCCACCCGCTCTTCGTCTTCTTCGCGCTCCTCATGGGTGCGCGCGTGGCGGGGTTCTGGGGCGTCGTGCTGGCGATGCCGATCGCCGGCGTGCTGAACACGCTCGGCCGCTACGCCTGGGACATCACCATCGGACGGCCGGAGGAGGACGAGGTGACGGAGACGCGGTGATGGAGCACAAGCACATCCTGGTCACCAACGACGACGGCATCGATGCTGACGCGCTCGCGCCGCTCTCCGAGGCGCTCGGCGCGATCGGCGACGTGGACATCATCGTGCCCGAGCGGAACTGGAGCGGTGCGAGCCACAGCATCACGCTCTTCCGCCCGCTGCGGGTGCGGGCCACCAAGCTGCGCAACGGCCACCCGGCGTACATGACCGACGGCTCGCCCACCGACTGCGTCCGTCTGGCGACGCTCGGGTTCCTCCGTCACCGGCCGGACCTCGTGGTGAGCGGGATCAACCGCGGCGCGAACATGGGTGACGACATCACGTACTCCGGCACCGTCGCCGCGGCCATGGAGGGCCTGCTCTCGAACATCCCCTCCATCGCCATCTCCATCGGGGCCTTCGGCGGTGACGTCGACTACGGCCCGGCCGCTTCGTTCGCCGCGCTCCTGGCGCGCAACATCCTCGCGACGGGGCTCCATCCGGACTCGCTGTTGAACGTGAACGTGCCGGCACTGCCGCGCGACCGGATCGCGGGCGTGCAGGTGACACGCCTCGGGAAGCGCAACTACCGCGACCAGCTCGTCGAGCGCCTCGATCCGTACGGCACGCCCTACTACTGGGTCGGGGGACCCGCGATGAGCGGCGACGCCGAGGAGGGCACGGACGTCGCGGCCATGCGCGACGGCAAGATCAGCGTCACCCCGATCACGCTCGATCTCACCCATCACGAGCTCATCGACGAGCTCGCCACGTGGGACTGGGGCTGGACCGCGCCCCTCGAGGTGCGCTCGGACTAGTGGCCGAGGTCGGGGTGGACGAGCGGCCGGCCCGCGTGCACCGCGACGTGCCACCCCGGACCGAAGACCTCGCGCACCAGCTCCGCATCGATCACGTCGAGCGGCGAGCCGTCGCGCACGATCCGCCCGGCCGCGAGGACGACGACGCGGTCGGCGAGCGCCGCGAGCGTCAGGTCGTGTACGACCGCCAGGACCGCGAGGCCGCGCTCTCGGGCGAGACGGCGCATCAGCGCGATCGTGGCGAGCTGATGCGCGGGATCGAGGTGGACTGTCGGCTCGTCGAGCAGCAGGACCGCGGTCTCCTGCGCGAGCGCCATCGCGAGCACGACCCGCTGACGCTCACCGCCGGACAGCTGGTCCACACGGCGCTCGGCCAAGACGGTGAGCTCGAGCGTCTCCATCGCGCGCACCACCGCCGCGGCGTCGTCCGGCGAGCTCCGGCCGAGGAGGTCGAGCCGCGCCGTCCGGCCCAGCGCGACCAGCTCTCGGACGGTGAAGGGGAAGAGCGTCTCGAACGACTGCGGCACGACCGCGACGCGCCGTGCCAGATCGGCGCGCCGGAGCGCCCCCACCGGCGTCCCGTCGAGCGACGCCGTGCCGCCCCGCGGTGCGACGAGGCCGGCGATGACCCGCAGCAGCGTCGACTTCCCCGCGCCGTTCGGCCCCACCACCGACACCACCTCGCCGGCCGCGAGCGACAGGTCGCAGTCGTGGAGGACGAGGCGATCGCCGTATCCCGCGGTCACGCCGCGCAGCTGGACGGTCACCGCGCGACCCGCCGCGTGCGCGCGAGCAGCGCGAGGAAGAAGGGCCCGCCGACCGCGCCGGTGATGACGCCGACGGGCAGCTCCGCCGGCGCCAGCGCGATGCGCGCGCCGAGGTCCGCGAGGACCAGGACGGCCGCGCCCGCGAGGAACGATGCGCCGATCAGCGGCCGGTGACGCGCCCCGAGGAGGCCGCGAACGGCGTGCGGCACGACGAGCCCGACGAACGCGACGAGCCCGGCCAGCGCGACGGCGGCACCGGTGAGCAGCGCGGTCACGACGAGGACGGCGAGCGTCGTGCGCTCGGTGTCCACGCCCAGGGTCGCCGCGGTCTCCTCGCCGAACGCGTACGCGTCCACCCGAGGCGCGAGCGCGAGCGCGCCGGCGAGGCCGATCGCGACGATGGCCGCCGCCGCCGCCAGCTCCCCCGGGTCACGTACCGCGACACCGCCGACGAGCACGTCGAGGAGCGCGCGCAGGCGCAGCGACAGGCGGTCGCTCGCGACGATGATGAGCGTCACGATCGCGCCGGCGAACGAGGTGAGCACGATGCCGCCAAGAAGCACCGTGAGGATGGTGGTCGGTCCACCGAGCCGCGCGATGCGCCACACGAGGGCGACGGCGGCGAGGGCGCCCGCGAAAGCGGCGACCGGGACGAGCGTGGGTGCGGCAGCGCCGGCGAGCGCGAGCGCGCCGACCGCTCCGAGCGCGCCACCCGCCGATGCGCCGGTCACGTACGGATCGGCGAGCGGGTTCCGCAGCAGGCCCTGGAGCAGCGCACCGCTCGCGGCGAGCGCGCCCCCGACCAGTGCCGCCGCAAGGACCCGTGGCAGGCGCAGGTCGCGGACGATCGTCGTCGTGACCGCGTCTCCCCTGCCGGCCAGCGCGTCGAGCACGCCGGCCAGCGGGAGCGCGACCGCGCCGAACGCGATCGCCGCGACGACGGCGAGGGCGAGCCCGAGCGCGAGCGTCAGATACGCGATCGCGGTCCGCGTCAGCGGTACAGCTCCGGATGGAGCAGCTTCGCGTAGGCCTCGGCGGCGTCGCCGACCCGCGGCCCCGGACGTGAGATGAGATTCGCGGAGACCGGGAAGACCGTCCTGTTCTTCACCGCGCTCAGGCCCGACCAGCCGGTCCGCGCCGCGACCTGCTCGGGCGTCGTGCCGTAGTCGGCATCACCGAGGACGATGATCTCCGGATCGGTCCGCACGATCTCCTCCAGGCTGAGCTGCGGGTACGGCGATCCGGCACCGGCCGCGATATTCGTGCCGCCAGCGAGGACGATGAGCTCGTGGATGAAGGAGCCCGGGCCGACGGTGAACGGCTTGGACGGATCGGTCGCATCCACCTCGTGGAAGACGCGCGGCTTCGTCGTCGCGCCAGCGACCTTCTGCCTGACCTGCTGGATCTTCGCGTCGATGTCGGACGCCAGGCGCTCGCCGTTGGCGCCGACGGCACGGCCGAGCAGGATGGCCGTCCGTGACACGTCACCGAGACCCTGCGGATCCACCACGAGCACGGGGATGCCGGCACCCGCGATCCGCTCGATCGTCCCGTCGGAGAGCTTCAGGGTCACGACGAGATCCGGCCGCAGCGACACGATCTTCTCGAGGTTCACCTTGACCCCGCCGACCTTCTCCACCTTCGTCGCGGCGGCCGGCTCGTCCGAGAAGTCATCGACGCCGACGACGCGGTCGCCGGCACCGAGGGCGAACAGGAACTCCGTGTTGGAAGGTCCGATCGACACGACGCGCGTCGGACGTGCTGCGAGGGTCACCGTTCGGTCCTGGAAGTCGGTGAGCGTCGCGGGGAACGCGGCCGCGCTGGGAGCGGCGGGGGCGATGGATGCCGTGGTGGTCGCCTGGGGAGCAGCGGCGGGCCCGCACGCGGCGAGGAGGAAGGCGAGGGCCGCGAGGACGGATGCGAAACGCCTGGTCATGAGGCGCACCCCTTTCACGCGAAGGTGTGTCGGCCGCGAGCGGGATGCCCAGGCGACCCGAGTTCGGGCCCGAACGGCCCATCACGGTGGCGCGACCCTGCCGGAATGTGCACCGGCTTCGCTGGACAGCCGCCTATTCAGTTGTGGGACGCGAGGCGCTACGCGGGGACGACGTGCTCGGTGGTGTACCGGACCGCTTCGCTCAGATGGCTGCCGAAGACACGCTGCATGGTCATGACATGCGCGCAGAGACCAGAGGTGTGGAAGTGATCGCACTCGCAGGACCACTCATCGCCGCGAAGTGAGACGCGATGCGAGCCGTTGTCGCCGCGGAATCGGACGTCGAAGCTCTCGAAGGTGATGCGCTCGGGTTCCTCGGCGTATCGCTTCGCCTTCTCGATCTTGGAGATGAGGCTCGAGTACATGCGACTCCTCCACCACTCCGCTTGATCCGGCTGGCGCCGGTCACGACGATTCTAGGAGGGTCGAAAAACCGCTATCCCGCGACCGCGACTGGGTGCGTGTGGGGTGCCTCCTCGGCCACCGCGGCGAGTCGTTCACGCGGGATCCGCGCGAACGCGTCCACGACGGCGGGGTCGAACTGCGTACCGCGGCAGCGCGCCACCTCATCGCAGGCCGCGTCGATGCTCATCGCCCGGCGGTACGGTCGGTCGCTCGTCATGGCATCGAACGAGTCAGCGACCGCGAAGATGCGCGCCCCGACCGGGATGTCCTCGCCGCGGAGCCCGTCTGGGTAGCCCGCGCCGTCCCAGCGCTCGTGGTGATGCCGCACGATCCGCGCGACGTCCTGGAGGAACGGGATGCCGGCGATGATCCGCGCGCCGAACTCGGGGTGCCTGCGCATCGTCGCCCACTCGGCCTCGGAAAGCGCGGTCGGCTTGCGCAGGATGTTGTCGGGCACACCGATCTTGCCGATGTCGTGCAGGAGCGCCCCGCGGCGCAGGAACGCGATGTCGCTGCCGCGGATATCCATCTGGCCGATGACCAGCTCCATGTACCGCAGCACGCGGTCGCTGTGACCGCCGGTCTCGCTGTCCCGCACGTCGAGCGCGCTCGCCAGCGCCTCGAGCGTGGTGTCGTAGGTCACCTCGCGCTCGCGCAGGGACGCCTCGAGGGCCGTCGCCTGCGCGACGATGCGCTTGGACGATCGCACGTACACGCCGCGCAGGATGAGCCAGAGCAGGACCGCGGCGGCGAGGATGATCGCCGCGGCCGACAGCTGGATGCGCAGGAGCGCGGCGTCCGTGGCCGACATGTCGCGCCAGACCACGACCGCGCCCACCACTTCGCCGGCCTCGCGCACGGGGACCCAGGCCTCGAGCGTATTCAGGCGCGCCATGCCCGGCGGAACGCTCGCGCCCGAGCCGGCCAGGTGATGGGTCATGTCATACGTGCGCGTCTGCCCGTACTCGTCCGCGGCCCCCCCGACGCCGGCGCCGGGAACGGCCAGACGCGGGTCGGCGATCAGGGCGGTCCGCCGCGACGTGCGCGTCCCCCCGAGCGCATCGGACAGGCCCGGGATCGCGCTCGGATCGAAGCGCCGGCCGATCTCGCTTCGGTCGTACGAGAAGACCAGCGTGCCGCTGCGGTCAAAGAACTGCGTCGCGACCACGTTGTAGATGGAGAAGTGGAACGTGACGAAGCTCGTCAGGCGATCCTGCTCAGCGGTCGAGAGCCCGCGCTGGAACACGTCGTCACTGAATACGGTGCCGAAGTGGCTGCCCACGGCCTCCTGCGTGAAGGTGGAGGTCTCGTCGGCCACGTAGCGAGAGATCAGGTACGCCGTCCCGGCGGACAGGGCGATCGCCGTCGCCGCGAGCACGGCACCGAGCGCGAGGGAGAAGCGTGCGACGGGGGACAGGCCTACGCCTGCGCCCAGACCATTCATCCCACTCCATCTAACGACCGACTCCCGCTCTTGGATGAGCGCATCCGTCGACGAGCGTGGCCCGACGATGCTCGGTCGCGGGGTCGCCTCACGCCATCCCTCGTTCGGGTGGTGGCGGTCCGGTATCAGGGACGCGGGGGCTCGTACGC
>DASSPF010000216.1:0-34687 GCA_035699805.1 Candidatus Limnocylindria bacterium
TCGTACCACCGCCTCATCTACGAGATGTTCAACAAGGGCGACGGCGCGTGGAAGAACTGGGTGAACCGCTGGACCGCGGAGGAGGGGCGCCACGCCATCGTCATCCGTGACTACCTCGTGGTGACGCGCAACATCGACCCGGTCATGCTCGAGCGCGGGCGCATGCAGAACGTGCTGACCGGCTACACCCACGAGATGGACGTGCTCCAGGGCCTGGCCTACACGGCGTTCCAGGAGCTCGCCACGCGCATTTCGCACCAGAACACCGGGAAGTACTCCCAGGACCCGGTCGCCGACAAGATCATGACCCGCGTCGCGCAGGACGAGAACCTCCACATGGTCTTCTACAGAGACGCCCTCCTGGCGATGATCGATGTCGCGCCGTCCGAGGTGGTGAAGGCGATCACCCGCGAGGTGCTCGACTTCGCCATGCCCGGCAGCAGCATCGCGGGCTTCACGCGCAAGGCCGCGCGCATCGCGGACGCCGGCATCTACGACCTGCGCATCCACCACGACGACATCCTCTGGCCGCTGCTGCGCTACTGGAAGATCTTCGAGCTCACCGGGCTCGACCCCGAGGCCGAGCAGGCGCGCGAGACGCTCCGCCGGTTCCTCGACCAGCTCGACGCCCAGGCGCGACGCTACGAGGAGCGCCGTGCGGCACGCCGCGACCGCGAGGGCAGCGCCGCTCCCTAGCGCCAGACCCGCGCCACGCCGGACACGAAGAAGGGGCACCCGTGAGGGTGCCCCTTCATATGTCGGCTCGCGAAAGGCTTACGCCTTCGGCGGAATGGTGATGCCGAGCTGCTGCATGAGACCGGCCTGGTCGAAGTAGGCCCGCTCACGCTGGATGAGACCGTTGCGGAAGGAGCTCACGAGCATGACCTTGAGCTCGATGGACTTGTTCGTCGCGGGGATCGTCCCGGTCGATGCGACGAAGGGGCCGGTGTGGAGGCCCTTGTAGAGGACCTCGGACGCGACCTGCTCGCCCTGAGCGATCTGGTTGGTCACCTCGGCGGTGGCCTTCGGGAAGGCCGTCTTCCAGGCCTTGAATGACTCGACGATCTGGGCCTTGCCCTTGTACTTGCCCGTCGGGTCTGAGATCTCGGCGTCCTCGGCGTACGGAGCGTGGTCAAGGTCGCCCTTGGCCATGGCGGTGATCCAGGTGGTGATCGTCGCGCTGTTGTTGGCGACGACCGGCTTGTCTTGTACCAATGTCATGGATTTGCCCTCATTTCTTCGTCCACCGTACTCTCAATACTTGCAAATAGCAAGCAGAACCCAATAAAGTAAGCGGCACCCATGGATGATGTCGCCCGCGCACTTTCGATCGTGGGACACAAGTGGACGCTGCTCATCATCGAAGATCTGCTGCGTGGACCTCGCCGTTTCACCGAGATCGAGCGCGCCCTGGGTGAGGTGAATCCCAAGATGGTCACGACCCGCCTGCGCGAGCTCGTCGCGGCGGATCTGGTGTCGCGCACCTACCACGCCGAGGTGCCGCCGCGGGTCGTCTATGCGCTCACCGAGCGGGGACGGCAGCTCCGCCCCGTGGTCGAGGCGCTGCGCCGCTGGGGGGCGCACGACGCGGCACGCGCCCCGCAGCGACGGAGCTCGGGGCCACGGCGAGCACCGGATCGTCGGAGCACGCGGCGGGGGTGAGTCGCCGCGCGGCGCGAAGATTGCGTAGCGTGGCCGCATGTCCCCGGAGAAGCCCGTGACACCCGGCCGCCTGCCGGCGGACTTCGGCATCGGACGGCTGTTCAACAGCGTGAGCGACGCGGTCATCGTCGGCGACGTCGAGAGCGGGACCATCGTGCTCTGGAACGCCGCGGCGGAGGCGCTCTTCGGCCACACCGCGGCCGAGGCGCTCGGGCAGCCGCTCTCGCTCATCGTCGCCGAGAGCCTCCGCGCGCAGCATGCGGCGGGCCTCGCGCGATACCGGCGGCTGCGGACCGGGTCGCTCGTGGGGCGCGCGAAGCCGGCGCAGGTCACCGCACGCGCCAAGGACGGCCGGGAGTTCCCGGTCGAGCTGACGCTCAGCAGGATCGACGAGCATCCCGACGCCTTGCTGGCGATCGTGCGCGATGTGAGCGACCGCGAGGCGGTCCGCGCAGCGCGCGCGCTCGAGCAGCAGCGGCGCGAGTTCTTCGCCATGGCGAGCCACGAGCTGAAGACGCCGCTCACCTCGATCGGCGGCTTCCTCCAGCTGACCGAGCGCCATCTCGCACGCGGGCGCGCCGACGACGCGCTCGCGGCGCTCGCGGCGAGCCGCCGCCGCGTGGACGACATGACGCGCCTCGTGGATGAGCTGCTCGATGCCTCGCGCCTGGAGGTCGGCCGGTTCCCCGTCCGGCCCGCGCGGATCGACCTGCGTTCGGTCGTCGCGGACGTGCTCGCGCGCTACGGGTCCGAGGAGCTCGGTCGGATACGGCAGCGCATCGCGAACGTCCCGGTCGAGGTCGACGCCGACCCGCTGCGCATCCAGCAGGTCGCGGAGAACCTGGTGAGCAACGCGCTGAAGTACGGTGCCGGGAGGCCGGTCGACGTCGAGGTGGCCGCCGCGGCTGGCCAGGCCGTCCTGCGGGTGCGCGATCGCGGCATCGGCATCCCGGAGGCCGACCGCGCGCAGCTCTTCCTGGCGTTCTACCGGACCTCGAACACGGCGAACATCGGCGGGACCGGCCTCGGCCTCTTCATCAGCCGCCGGATCGCCGAGCTGCACGGCGGACGGGTGGACCTGGAGGCGAGCGGACCAGACGGATCGACGTTCGCGCTCACGCTGCCACTTGCCGAGTGATGCGGCCGATCACGTCCGGTCGCGGGATGCGTTGATCCGAGGCATGGTCATGACCGACGGTCGCGGCGCGGCGAGCGATCGAGCGTCGTGTCGTCCGCATCGCGCGCGGGCGATGTCACACTCGACGTGGTGGATGCTGGGATGAGCGCACGCGCGCGCCTCTGCGCGCTCCTCGTCGTGGTGAGTGTGGCGTGCAGCGCGGCAACTCCCGCGCCCACCGGCACGCTGTCGCCGACACCGGTCGCGACGGCCACGCCCACCCCCACGCCGACGCCGCGGACGATCGTGTCGCGCTCCGTGAGCCGCGTTGGCGCGACGATCGCGGCGAGCGGCGCCTTCCGCGGCGGCAGCGCGACGCAGGTGGCGCTCATCGCCGAGCCCGCCAGCGACCTCGCCCTCCGCGTCACGGTGCGGGAGGTCGGCGCGAGCGCCGATCCGGCCGGGACGGTGTGGTTCCAGAGCGATCCCAACTTCTTCGCGCTCGCGCGCGCCAAATTCACCGTGGCCGACGTCACGCACGACGGGATGGATGACCTGATCGCGCTGTACGACAGCGGCGGCGGCACCGCCCGGCTGTACGTGTTCCCGTCCACGGGCACGGGTTTCAGATTCGGCGGCATCTGGTGGAGCGGGGAGTACACCTGGAGCCGCGCGCGGAACATCCTGGCGGGCCGCTTCGCGAACGGCGCGCGCGACACCATCCTCGTGACCTATCAGGACGACGGCGCGCGCATGCGCATCCATGCGTTCGAATCGAGCGGGTCCGCGCTGTCCCTGGCCCGCGTCGCGTACGACTCCGGTCCCGGCCAGTTCGACCTCGCGCGGACGCGCGTCGCGGTGGGGAAGTTCACGCGCGCCGGCGTCACCGATCAGCTCGCGTTCCTCGCGCAGGTGAAGACGCGGGCGTCCGTGACGATCCTCGAGTCCGACGGCGCCACCTTCACCCGCCGGGAGGCCTACGAGTCCGACGGCGACTACGAGGTCGCGCGCAGCACCATCGCGGCCACCGACACGAACGGCGACGGCACCGACGAGCTCGTGTCGCTCCTCGTGGATGACGAGGGTGGCGCGCGCGTCCAGCTGTTCGATGCGGTCGCCGGCTTCAAGCCGGCCGCGTGGACCAGCCCGGCCGTCATCCCGGCCGGCGGCCTGTGCGCGGGACCGAGTGGCCTGGTCGTGGGCGACTGGGACCGCGACGGCCGCGGCGACGCGCTGGCACTCGCGCCGGCGGCCGGGGCGGGCGTCCGCGGCCATGTCCTGGGGAGCCGCGCGTCGGGCGTCTCCGTCACCTCGGCCAGCGAGCCGCTGCGCTGCCCGGTCTGGCCCCTCACTGGGTTGCCGCTCGGGTTCGGCGATGCGACGAAGCGACCGGTCTACGTGAAGATCGACAACAACCCCACGGCGCGCCCGCACTACGGGCTCAGCCAGGCCGACCAGGTCTACGAGTGGCTGGTGGAAGGTCTCACCACCCGCCTCGCCGCCGTGTACCAATCACAGCGGCCGACGGTGATCGGCTCGGTGCGCAGCGTGCGCATGACCGACCGTCCGGTGCTCCCCGCCCTCGGCGCGGCCCTGGTGTACTCGGGCGGCGGGCCCGAGGAGCTCATGGCGGTCAACTACGACGCCGCGGTCGCGAAGCGCTACATCGACCTCGCGCCGAGCTACGGGTGGGGCTACCGCGTGGAATTCCGGCCTGCCCCGTACAACTACTTCACCAGCTTCGATGCGGTCCAGCGCGCCATCGCCGCCGCTCCCGACGGCAGCCAGCCGGCCATCGTCACGCCGTGGCCGTTCCTGCCGAGCGCGACGGGCGATCCGCTCGCCGGTGGCTTCAGCACGAGCGTCGCCGCGACCAGTGTGACCATCCCGTACCGCGCCCTCTTCGGTGTCTCCTACCGCTATGACCCGGCCACGCGCACGTACGCCCGCTTCAACAACGGCGTGCGCGAGGTGGACGCCGCGAACTCGCAGGCGATCGCCGCGCGGAACATCGTGGTGATCCAGACCGAGGTCCACTTCACCACGGCGTTCGGGCTCGACCCCGCGGGGAATCCCAAGCTCGATGAGGTCATGACCGGCAGCGGGAAGGGCGTGGTGTTCCGCGATGGCCGGCGCCAGGATGTGACCTGGACGCGGCCGGACATCATCGACGTGTTCACCCTGCGCGACCCCGGCGGCGCGCTCGTGGAGCTCTCACCGGGTCAGACGTGGATCCACGTCGTCCCGAACGACTGGGTCATCGCGAGCGACTGAGCCCGCTAGAACGCGAAGGGCGGAGCGCCTGCGCGCCCCGCCCTCCGTGCTCTGGAAACGGCTCGGGTCACTTCGCCAGGTATTCGACCTCGATGGTGCCCTCGTAGGGCTCGGTGACGGTGAGGTAGCCGACGGCGTCGGCCTGCCACTCGCCGCTCGGGAGCGATCCCGAGCAGTCGCCGTCACGCTTGGTCGCGGTCTCGGTGGTGACCCCCGGGAAGTTCCCCGAGGTGGTCGCGGTGCTGCCATCCGGATACAGGACCGCGAGGTCGAGGTCCTGCGGGGTCGTCCAGTTGATGGTCACGGTGACGCGGATCGCCTTGCTGGCGACCTGGAAGGGGTGCAGGTCGTGGGACGCGGCGCCGATGTCGGCGACGCCCGGACCGATGCTGCTCGCGTAGGTCTCGCTCGTGATGATCGTCCGCAGCTGCTTCCCGCTCTTCGTCGTGCAGGTGCCGGTGCTGCGGGTCTTCTTCGCGAGCGCGGTCGCGCCATACGCGTCGAGGTAGCCGGCGCCCACCTGGTAGGGCTGGTAGCCGGGCATCGGTGTCGCGGTCGTGCGGAGCACGGTCGCGACGTCCACCGGGGTGAGGGCGGGATTGGCCTGCATCATCAGCGCGACGACGCCGGACACGTGCGGGGTCGCCATGCTCGTGCCACTGATGCAGGTGTAGTAGGCCTTCCACTCCGGTCGCACCGCGGGGGTGTCGGCGAAGAGGCCGGCGTCCGCGGTCGTGCCGGTGGTGATGCCGTGCGGGTTGCGCGCCGCGCAGATGCGGGTGCCTGGCGCGGTGAGCGTGGGCGTGCGGCTGTTGTCGGTGGGCCCGACCGACGAGAACGTGGAGAGCTGACGGTCCTTCTGACCGGCGGCGACGCAGATCACGCGTCCGCCGCAGTACGAGTTGAGGTTGTTCGTCGCGCTCGAGGTCGTGCCGCTGTTGCTGCCGTCGTTGCCGGCGGCGAAGACGACGGTGATGCCGAGGTCCGCGAGGTCCTCCGCGGCGCGGCTGATCGAGTTGGTCGGGTCGTAGGCACCGCCGCCCGCGGGGCCCCACGAGTTGGAGACGACGCGGATGTTGTACGTGCGGTGGTTGTCGGCGATCCAGTTGAAGGCCGAGAGCGCCCAGATGATGTTGCGGCCGTCACCGACGCCGAGGCCGATGAGGTTCGCACCCGGTGCGACACCGGTGTACCAGCCGTAGCCGCCCAGGTCGTCGGCGGTCCCGGTCTTCGAGGCCGTGCCGTCGCCGGCGATCGTGCCCGCGACGTGCGTGCCGTGGCCGCTCGTGGTGTCGCTGTCGTTCGTCTCGATCGTGTAGTCGGCGACGAACTTGAGGTTCTTCACCACGCGGCGCTGGAGATCGGGGTGCGCGCCGTAGATGCCTGAGTCGACGACGGCGACGCCGACGCCCGCCCCGGTGATCCCGAGGCCACCGGCGCTCTTCGGTGCCCAGACGTCGTCGGCGCGGATGAGCGGAACGCTTTCATGCAGGTAGAAGTCGATCGGCGGCGCCCATTGCATCTCGGTCACGTCGGGGAACGCGGCGATGGCGCGGATCGCGGCGGGCTCACCGACCACGCCGGCCCACGGCCAGCGCGTGTAGGGGATCGCGAGCGTCGCGCCGGCGGCGAGCAGGCGCGCCTTGTCGGCGACCGTGAGCGGGTGATCGAACATGGCGATCGCGTGCACCTCGCCGCCCCGGGCGAGGGCCGCCTCGAGCTCGGGGTCGATCGTCGCGGCGTGCGCGGGCGTGGGGCTGGTGATCGCGAGCGAGAGGATCAGGCTGAGCGCGAGGGCGAACGTGGAAAAGCGTGCGAGCATCGGTCCTCCTCATGGCAGGGCGTCGTGGCCCTCCTCGAGCGCGGCACTGCCGCAACAGCCGTGCCAGACCTGCCCGTGGAGCGGGCGGCCAAGGGGCCAGGCGCATCAAAAGATGGTCAAAAAAGGCCGCGCGGCGTGGTGGACCGGAGTGGCCCGCCACGGCCGCGCGGTCGGCGTCAGCTCACGGTGCGCGGAAATACGCGAAGTGGTCCTGCATGCGCGCGCTCTGGCCCGCGGTGAATTCGAAGTAGCAGGAGTCGTACGAGTAGTCCATGTAGTTGTGGATCGGGTCGAGACCCGGCTCGGGGCAGGTGTCTTTCCCGTACGGGCATCCGCTCGTTGGTGTGCGCTGCGCCGGCGTGTCGTCGACGTAGTCGCCCTTGGCGTTGCAGCCGCCGTAGAAGGTGTGCTCGAGGCCGAGCCAGTGACCGGCCTCGTGGACCGCGGTGAGACCGAGGTCATAGCGATCGAGGTAACGATCGGACGTGTGGAGCATCGACTCCCAGTCCACGACGATGCCGTCGAGGAACATCCGCGACTCGGGCAGACCCGGGAGATATGCCCAGCCGAGGTAGGGGCCGGCGGTGGTCGAGTAGTAGTTGAGCGCCCGCGGCGCGTCCGTCGTGAGCGCCTTCTTCATCTCGCGCTCGGCCGGTGAGCCCGGGCCGGCGTTGAACCAGTCCGCGTTCACCGTGCGCGTGACGCCGGCGAGCGCGAAACCGAAGCCGGTCTTGGCGCCGCCGTAGACCGCGCCGAAGGCGAGGTTCATGACCTTGATCTGGTCGTCGATCTGCGCCTGCGTCACGTTGCCGGTCACCCCGTCCGGTGACACCACATGGAAGTACACGGGGATCTTGGCGCGGAAGCTCGGCCCGCCCTTGCCCTTGGCGCTTGTGGGGAGCGAGGCGGTCGGCTCGTCGAGCGTCGGCTCCTTGAGATCGCCCTCGCCGCCGCGTGCGAGCGATGTCCCGTGCGTCGCGCTCACCTCGGGCGCGCACCCTGGATCGAACGCGGTCGCGCGGTCGCCCGGTGCGAAGAACAGCGCCACGACGAGGAGCGAGCTGGTCAGCATGCCGGTCGGCCTCTTCATTGACACCCTCCCTGAAGTCGCGAGAGCCGGAGACGCTACACCTCCGGTCCGGAGACGCAACTGTCGCGGGTGGGCTACGGCTTCCGTGCGGTGAACACGACCGAGCGGGCGACCGCTGCCTGCCGCTCGGGGGGCAGCAGGCGGCGCATGCGCTCGATGAGCGGCGCCGGGAAGAGCGGATAGCGCGCGCAGTCATCGACCGTCAACCAGCGGTCGTCATGTATGGCGATGTCGACGAATCCCGCCCGCTCGAGCTTTCGGCCGAAGACACGCTCCGGCAGTGCCCCGGCTATTCAGCCGGCCCAGGCGTCGGGGTCGGTCATGACCTCGGGTGGCAGCTCTTCGTCGAGCACGATGTCCGCGAGCGAAAGGCGCCCGCCGGTCCGGAGCGCGCGGAACATCTCGGACAGCGCGCGTCCCTTGCGCGGGGAGAGGTTCAGGACGCCGTTCGAGATGACGACGTCCACGTGGCCGTCGGGGAGGGGGATGTTCTCCAGCTCGCCCCGCACCCACTCGACATTGGTGATGCCGCCCGCCGCCGCGTTCGCCGCCGCGCGCTCGAGCATCTCGGGCAGCGTGTCGAGGCCGATCGCCGTGCCGCCCGGTGAGACCAGCCGCGCCGCGAGGAGCGTGTCGATCCCTGCACCGCATCCGAGGTCGACGACCCGCTCGCCTGTCGTAAGGTCCGCCCAGCGGATCGGATTGCCCACGCCGAGGGCGGCGACGACGGCGCCCACCGGGATGACCCCGAGCTGCTCGGCCGAGTAGAGCTCCTCCGCCACCAGCGTGGTCTGGCCGATGACGCCGCGGTACCGCTCGCGGACCGAATCGCGCACTCGCTCCTGCGCGAGCAGATCGTCCGATACCGTCGCGGCCTCGTGTGGCAGGGTCACTTCTCGGCCAGCCGCCGCACGAATGTCGTGAGCCGCTCCTTACCGTCGTCGGTCAGCGGCGCGCCAGCGCTCTCCTTCAGCTTCTCGCGGACCTGCTTGGCGAACTCCAGCTCGCCGCAGCAGTGGCGGCAGAGACCGAGGTGCTGCTCGAGCTCTGCCTCCTTGGTGCGGTCGAGCGCTCGATCGAGGTAGGTCCAGAGGCGTTCGACGGCCTCTCGGCAGGCGATCATCGGCGTCCCTCTCCCTTCAGCAGCCCACGCTGCGTCGCGTAGTCCCAGAGCGCTTTCTCCAGCTGCTTGCGCCCACGGTGCAGGCGCGCCAACACCGTCCCGGTGCTCGCGCCGGTCAGCTCCGCGATCTCGCGCGCCTTGTAGCCGTACACGTACGCCAGCACCAGCGCGGTCCGATGGGTCGGGTGCATGCGCTGCAGCGCCTCGGTCAGCTTCGCGTCGTCGAACAGATCCAGGAAGTCGAGGTGCAGACGATCCGAATAGGGGAAGGGGTCCTCCTCGGCAAGCGTGTCGAACAGCGAGAACCGATCGTCGTCGAGCGCCACATCCTGGTCGTGCGCCGACTCCTTGCGCGCGCGATCCGCCTGTGCCGAGAGGAGCACCTTCGTGAGCCAGTGACGGGGCTGCTCGCGATTGCGCAGCGACCCCTCTGCGCGGAAGGCGCGCAGCAGGGCGTCCTGCACGAGATCCTCGGCCGTGGTGCGGTCACCGCACAGCTTGACCGCGAACGCGTAGAGATAGTCGAGATGCGGCTCGACCAGCGCGGCGAAGCCGCCGGCCGGTGGGCCAGGTCGCTCCCCGGAGGCGGACGCCGCTGCGTGCACGGACATAAGACGCGTCCGAGTGTCCGTTTTATTGCCGGCCGGCGGCAATACCTCGGGTCGTCCCCGGCGTCTTTGTGTCCAGAATGTTTCGAAGGAGGCCCCACATGGCCACAGCGACCCCCACCACCACGAACGGCGTCAACGTCTCTCAGCTGGTCGACACGATCGAGCTCATCAAACGCGATCCGTCCCTCGCGCAGTTCCGCTTCCGCTCGCAGACTCGCTGGCAGGACGGCGGCCGCTGCGAGACGACCATCGCCGGCTTCTACGGCGCCGGCGCCGAGGCGACGCGAGCGAAGACGCACACGCTCGCCGGCGACGAGCCCGCCGTTCTCCTGGGCTCGGACACCGCGCCGAACGCGGTGGAGGCGGTGCTCCATGCGCTCGCGTCGTGCATCTCCGTCGGCTACGTGTACAACGCCGCCGCGCGCGGCATCACCATCGAGTCGCTCCGCTTCGACGTGGAGGGCGAGCTCGACCTGCGCGCGTTCCTCGGTCTCTCCGACCAGGTGCGTCCGGGATTCGAGCGCATCACGTTCACCGCGACGGTGAAGGCCGACGCGGCCCGCGCCGATCTCGAGGCGCTCTGCGAGTACGTCCAGAAGACCTCACCGGTCCTGGACATCGTCCGCAATCCCGTCCCCGTGAGCATTCGGCTCGTGAAGGAGTAGGAGGGTCCGGTGACGACCTGCCGCACCTGCGCCGGCGCGACCATCGGCTACAAGTGCGACATCTGCGGCGCGGAGTCGCCGGTCCATGTCGAGACGCACCGCTGCGGTGGTGCGCACTGCATGCCGAAGTGTGCCGGCTGCTATGAGGCCGAGGTGAACTGCACCTGCTGATGCGCGGCGCGCCCTGTCCCCTCCGCGGGCCAGGGCGCGCACCGCGCGGCGGGCCGCTCCACTGCGAGTAGAGTCGGACGGGATGACCGACGCGTTCGCCCTCGTCCTGCACTCCCACCTGCCATACGCCCGAGGGGCCGGCCGCTGGCCGCATGGCGAGGAGTGGGTGCATGAGGCGATCCTTGGGACCTACCTGCCGCTCCTTGGGCTGCTGCACGATCTACGCGCGAGCGACGTGTCGTATCGCGTGACGATCGGGCTCACACCCACGCTCCTCGAGCAGCTCGCCGACGCGGACATCGACCACCGCTTCATCGAGTACTGCGACGATCAGATCCGCCGCGCCGAGCAGGACCTTCGCCGGTTCGGCGGGAACGGCGACACCGAGCGTGGCGCGCTCGCGATGTTCTACCTGTCGCTGTTCCGCGCGCACCGCGAGGCCTATGGGCACCGCTTCGGGCGCGACATCGTCGGGGCGTTCGCCGACCTCGCCCGGACGGGCCACGTGGAGATCCTCACCTCGGGTGCGACGCACGGCTACCTGCCGCTCCTCGACCCCGCGTCGGTCCACGCACAGCTCGCGGTCGGACTCCGGACGACGCGGCGGCGCACCGGCGTGGAGCCGCGTGGGATCTGGCTGCCAGAGTGCGCCTACGCTCCCGGGCTCGAGGACATCCTCGAGTCGTTCGGCATCACCCATTTCTTCACCGACGCGGCGCTCTTCGGCACGCGCCGGCTGGTGGAGCGCGGCCATCGCTTCGAGAGCCGCCGGTCCGGCGACGCGATCGACGCGCCGCTCGTCGCCGGCGGTGAGGTGGACGTGCTCCGTCCGTACCTCGTCCGTGCGTCCTCCGTCGCCGCGCTCGCGCGGCACGACACGGTCTCGGGTCAGGTGTGGTCGGCGCAGATGGGTTACCCGGGCGACGCGTCCTACCGCGAGTTCCACCGCAAGGATGAACGGAGCGGGCTTCGCTACTGGCGCGTCACGGACGTGCGCGTCGGTCTTGCGGGAAAGGGCACGTACTCACCGGGCGCCGCTTCCGAGCGCGTGCGGTCGCACGCCGACCACTTCGTGCGGCTCGTGCGCGAGACGCTGGCCGCCCGACCCGACCGCACACGGTCCGCGCTCCTCACCGTCACATTCGACGCCGAGCTCTTCGGCCACTGGTGGTTCGAGGGCATCGACTGGCTCGGCCGGGTGCTGCGCGAGCTCAGCGCGCGAGGACCGCGTCCGGTCACCGTCGCCGAGCACCTGCGGAGCGATCCGGCGCGCGAGCGGGTCGCGCTGCAGGAGGGTTCGTGGGGCAAGAACAACGACCACAGCACCTGGGTGAACGCGCAGACGCAGTGGATGTGGACCGAGCTGGCGCGGATGTCGGAGGAGATGGCGGACCTGCGTGCGTCGGTCGCCACCGGTCCGCTCCGCGAACGCGCCGCACGTCAGGCCGCACGCGAGCTGCTGCTCGCGCAGTCCAGCGACTGGCCGTTCCTCGTGACCACCGGCCAGGCCGCGGACTACGCGATCGAGCGGTTCCGCAGCCACGCTCTGCGATTCCGCCGCTCGATCGAGCTCGCGCGTCGGGGTGGAGCGAGCGACGAGATCGAGCTCCGCAGCCTGGAGCGCGCGGATAACCCGTTCGTTGATGCGTCGGTCGCGGATTTCGGCGTCGGGGCGCTGACCGCGGGAGCTCGCTAGCCCTTCTTCGCGTCGCCCTTCGCCGGCGCGGCCGGCGCGCCCTTCGCGGCGGGGGCCGCACCCGGCTTGGCCCCGGCGGCGGGCTTGGCGCCCTCGGCGCCCTCGCTCGCCTCGCCCTCGGCGGCGGCTGCCTCGGCACCCTCGGCGGCGACCGCGGCCGCCGGTGTCGGCTCCTCCTCGATGCGGACCGGGACGACACGCACGACGAGCTCGTCGCCGTCGTCCAGGATGCGGACCTTGTCCGTGTCCACGACCAGGTCGCGGACGTAGAGGGAGTCCTCGATCTCGACGAGCTTGGAGAGATCGACCTCGACGGCGTGCGGGATGTCCTGCGGGAACGCCTCGACGCTGATCTCGCTGCGCGCGTGGAGCAGGACGCCGCCGTTCTTCACCGCGAGCGACTCGCCGACGAAGTGCACCGGCACCTCGGCGTGGACCTTCTCGGTGAGCGAGACGCGCTGGAAGTCCACGTGGAGGAGCTGTCCGTTCAGCGTGCTGCGCGAGACGTCATGGATGAGCGCGGAGACCTCGCCGTCGGGAAGACCCTCGAGGCTCACCAGGGTGGTGTTGCCCCAGCGGCGGTAGCCGCGCTCGAATTCCTTCATGTCGGTCTCGACCGGGGTGGAGTCCTTGTGGCCGCCGAACACGACACCCGGGAGGACGCCGTCGCGCCGCAGCCGGCCGACCTTCTTGCCGGTCAGGGTGCGCGGACGGATGGCGATCTTCTGCGGGTCGGCCAATGTGGAACTCCCCTTCGAAAACTGCTGCGGAGCCCTAAGTATGCGGGGCTACGGCGGGGTTGGGAAGTCGAGGACCACGCGCGCCGGACCCAGCAGGTTCAGCACCGTCGGGCACACCAGGCGCTCCAGACCGACGCCGAAGACGACGACCGCCTCGAAGTCCTCGACCAGCTTGACCTCGCGGACGACCGGCAGCCCCGGCCGGAACGGGTCCGGCTGGGGGTAGCTGCGCTGGCCGGCGTCGGTGTGCGCCTGGGCGGCGAACCGGACGGAGATGAAGGCGTTGCCGTCCACGCGCACCGCTTGGCCGCTCGGCGCGACGAAGGTCTGCGCGACCTTGATCTCGTACGCCGGCACGGTCTGGCCGGAGAACTCGAAGACCACGCGGTCGTAGCCGGGCTGATGCGAGGCCCGGAGCTGGGTCACCGCGGGCGCCGATAGGGGCGAGCCGCCGGTGATCGGCTGGCAGGCGGCGTTCGGCGAGCTCCCGGGGCTGGTGGTGGGGGCGGCCGAGCGCGTGGGGGTGGGTGCCGCCGTGGTCGGGGCCGCGGTCGCCGTGCGTGTCGGGGCGGCCGTGGTCGGCGCCGCGGTGGACGCGGCCACCGTGGGGGTGGGCGAGATGCGGACCGTCTCGCCCGTGCAGGCCGATCCAATGGTCAGAGTGAGCAGGAACAGTGCGGTCAGAAGGCGCTTGGGCTTCGTCATCTGTGAGCACTTTCCCTCATCGGACCCGCGTTGTCGAGTTCACCGACAATCCGGCGGCCATTCCGTACGATAGGCGTACGAAATCTGGTGTCCGGCCGTCATCTGCGGTAAAATGGCCTCCAAGTGGCCGATCGCCTGCGATTGGCGCTGGTCTTCCACCAGCACCAGCCGGCCGGGAACTTCCCGAACGTCTTCTCCGAGGTGACCGAGCGCGCGTATGCGCCGCTCGTGGCCGCCCTGTATCGCCATCCCGAAGTGAAGGCGAGCCTGCATTTCTCCGGTCCCCTCCTCGATTGGCTGGAGCGCAACCGTCCCGACGTCATCGGTGACCTTTCCGATCTCGTCCGCCGCGGCCAGATCGAGCTCCTCTCCGGTGGCTACTACGAGCCGGTGCTCGTGGGCATCCCGCGGCGCGACGCGGTCGGGCAGATCCGGGCGCAGAGCGACCGCGTCCACGCCATCTTCGGTCAGCGCCCGCTGGGTGCGTGGCTCACCGAGCGGGTATGGGAGCCGAACGTCCCCTCGCTCATGGCGGAAGCGGGTGTCGCCTACACCGTCCTCGACGATGAGCACTTCCTACGCGCGGGTCTGAAGAAGGACGAGCTCGGCGAGTCGTACATCACCGAGGACCAGGGTCTGCCGCTCGTGGTCTTCCCCGGAAGCATGAAGCTGCGCTACCTCATCCCGTTCAAGGACGTGAGTGCGACGATCCGGGAGCTGCGTGAGCGGCACGCCGGTGGCGCGCGTCTGGTCGTCTACGCGGACGATGGCGAGAAGTTCGGCGCGTGGCCGGGAACGCACCAGCGCGTGCACAAGGACGGGTGGCTCGAGCAGTTCTTCACCGCCATCGCGCAGTCGGACTTCATCCAGACCGCGACCCTCGAGGATGCGTGGATCTTCCAGAAGCCCGCGCGCCGCGTGTACATCCCCAGTGGCGGCTATCCCGAGATGAGCGCCTGGGCCCTCGACGCGGCAGCGGGCCGCCGCTTCTCGCAGGCGCGGAACAAGCTCGGTGAGGATCTCGAGGCCCTGGTGACCGCGCCGCTGTGGCGTAACTTCCTCGCCAAGTACCCCGAGGCGAACGCCCTCCACAAGCGCATGCTCATCGTCTCCGAGGAGCTCGCGCGCCGGAGCATCCTGGACTCCTCGCACGAGGTACGGCAGGCGCAGCAGAACCTCTGGCGCGCGCAGGGCAACGACGTGTACTGGCACGGCGTATTCGGGGGCATCTATTTCCCGCACCTGCGTGCCGACGCGTACGCCTCGCTCCTCAAGGCCGAGCGCATCCTCTCGGAGCGCCGCGTCGCCGCCGGCGAGCAGCGCGATTACGACGTGGATGGGTACGACGAATACATCTTCCGCGGCAACATCGGGGCTGTGTTCGTCCATGTCCAGGGCGGCGCGATCATCGAGTGGGATCTGTATCCATCGGCGACGAACCTCATCGACACCCTGGCGCGCCGGCCAGAGGCCGAGCACGACGATCTTCGCCGCGCCGAGAAGGGCGGCAAGGTCCTCGTCGGCAAGGCCGCGGAGAAGGACGCGAAGTCCATCCACGAGACCGTCCGTGCGAAGGAGCGCGGCCTGTCCAAGCTCCTCGAGTACGACCCGGCGCGGCGCGCGCTGTTCCAGGACAGCTTCCGGGTCGGCAAGGACGATCCCGTCAACCTCCACGCCGCGTACTACTCGCTCGCCCCCCAGCGCGAGGCGCGCACGGTGAGCCTCACGCTCGAGCCCCCCGCAAAGCTCCTCGGGTCGGTCCCCGGCCTGGGCATGCGCAAGGACATCCGCATCGCCGACGAGGGCGTCGCCGCCGGCGTCCGGTACCGCCTGCGCAACGACGGCGACGAGACGATCGAGCTCACCTTCACCAGCGCGTCGAACATCGGGCTCCTGAACGAGACCGATCCGGGCGACACGATCACGCTCGGCACCAAGAAGACCACCGCGGGCAAGCCGCTCGAGGTGAAGAACGTGGCCGAGGTCGTCGTGCATTCCGGATCGCGCCAGTTCGACCTCACGCTCGCCGTCGATCCGCCCGCGCTCGTTGCGACCAAGCCGATCTATGCGGTCTCGAATTCGGAGCACGGCTTCGAGCGCATCTACGAGCAGCTCGAGATCACGATGAGCTGGAACGTGGAGATCGAGCCCGACGGCCACGTCGACCTCGAGATCCGTGGTACGGCCATCGGTCAGATGGTCGAGCCCGAGGTCACGCGTCCCACCGCCCGTCGCCGTAAGGCGAACGCCGCGGGCGCTGAAACAGCGGCACGCGCTCGGAGGTAATCCCTCTAGGCGGTGTTGAATGTCTGATCAGATCTCCGCGCCGGGCGCGCCGCGATCCTCCGGGAGCAGCGCGGCGGCACTCCTCCTCGTCGGCATCATCCTCGGTGGGCTCACCGGCGGCGCGGCGGCGACGGTGATCACCGGCCGCTCGGCCGGGGACCTCGCCGCGATCGCGCCCGCGCCGACCTCGCTCCCCAGCGCGGCGCCCGTCTCGATCCCGTCGGGTGCCGACACGACCGTTGACGTCGTGCGCGAGCTCCTTCCGGCGGTCGTCACGATCGTGAACCGCGCCGCGAGCGGCCAGGCGCAGTCCAGCGGCTCCGGGTTCGTCATCGATGCCCAGCAGGGCTACGTCGCCACGAACAATCACGTCGTCGAGAACGCTCGCGGCACGGGGGCCGGCTCGTCCTTCGATGTGATCTTCAGCGACAACCGCACCGTCCGAGCGACGCTCGTCGGCCGCGATCCGCAGACCGACATCGCCGTGTTGAAGGTCCCGGCGCAGGGGCTCGTGGCCGCGCCGCTCGCGGATTCGGACAAGGCGCCGGTGGGAGCGCGCGTCATCGCCATCGGCAGCCCGCTGGGGGAATTCCAGAACACCGTGACCGAGGGCGTCATCTCGGCCAGGGGCCGCCGGGTGCAGGAGAGCGCGACCGTCATCCTGGAGGACCTCATCCAGACCGACGCCGCCATCAACCCCGGAAACTCGGGCGGCCCGCTCATCTGGATCGCTGCCAAGCAGGTCGTGGGGATGAACACGCTGGTGCAGCTCGACCCCAACACCGACACCATCGCGCAGGGTCTCGGCTTCGCGGTCTCCAGCAACACCATCCGCGAGATCGCGAGCGAGCTCATCAAGAACGGACAGATCGTCCGCGGCTTCATCGGCATCCGCTACCTGCCACTCACGCCGCGTCAGGCGATCTCGCTCGGATTGCCCGCGGCCGCGGGTATCACCCTCCAAGCCGTCGAGGCGGGCTCGCCCGCGGCGCAGGCTGGGCTGCGGGTGGGTGACATCATCACCAAGGTGAACGATCAGCAGATCGACCAGCAGCACCCGCTCACGTCGATCATGGCCAGGACCCGTCCCGGCGATCGCGTGAAGCTCACCATCATCCGCGGTGGCGAGACGAGCATCGTCGAGGTGACGCTGGGCCGCCAGCCCTGATCGACCCGGCACCGCCTGTCCGTCTCGGACGGCGCGACGCGTACCTGTACATCGCCGCCGCGACCATGGGCTCCTTCGGCCTCGGCGTCACATCGTTCTATCTGAACTTCCTGTTCCGCGCGCTCGGTCACGATGGGTTCGCGCTCGGTGCGCTCGTGGGCGCGCAGGCCATCGGTGTCGCCGCCGGGGTGCTCGCGGCGCGCGCCCTCGCACCGGGGCGCTCGCGCCGCCTGGTGATCATCGCCGGTGGCGCGATCGTCGGCGCGGGGATCGGCGGGATCCTCACCGTGGACGCGTTCCCGCTGCTCGTGCTCGCATCGATCCTCCTCGGTCTTGGCGGGATCGTCGCGACGAGCTCCGGGATCGCGCTCCTCGCCGACGCGACCGAGCTGCGCCTGCGCTCGTCACGCTTCGGCCAGCAGATCGCGTTCGGCACGATGGCGGCCTTCTCGGCGAGCGTGCTCGCGGGACTCCTCGCCGCGCCCGTCGCCGGGCTGCTCGGCGCGCGCGAGGGCGACGCAGTCACACTGCGGGCGCTCGTCGCGCTCGGCGGGATCGTCGGCGCGGCGTCCATCATCCCGGTGCTGCTCATCCGCGACGTTCCCGTCCCGCGCACCGTCACCACGCACGCGGGACGGCTGCTGCGGCGGTTCATCGTGGTGGAGGTCGCGTTCGGTCTTGGCGCGGGCAGCTTCATCCCCTTCACGAACCTCTTCTTCGCCGATCGTTTCGGGCTGCGTTTCGACACCATCGGGCTCGCGCTCGGCACGATCGCGGTGGCGGGCAGCCTCGGCGCACTGCTGCACGGGCGGCTGGTGGTCCCGGGGCTGGGCCAGGTCCGCGCCGTGGTCGTCGTGCAGCTCGGCTCGCTGCCGTTCGCGCTCCTCGCGGTGGCGAGCGGGAACGTCGCCGTGGCGGCGGTCGCGCTCGCCGTACGCGCCCTGCTCATGTACGGCGCACAGGCGACCTGGTCGGCGTACACGATCTCGAGCTTCACGCCCGCGGAGCGCGCCGCCGCGAATGCGACGCTGGCCCTGGCCTGGAGCGTGGCCGCCGCGGCATCGGCGGCGGTCTCCGGCGCCATCCGCGGCGCGCTCGGCCCGGATGGCTTCACCGTGAACATGCTCGTCCTCGCGGTGTGCTACGCGGTCGGATCATCGCTGATCTTCGGGCTCTTTCGGGGGCGGGAGCCGGAGGGAGATCGGACCGTGCTTTCGCCAACGGGCGGCGATTAGGCGAGACTTCGTCGCATGCTGCCCCCCGCACGCGATCTCGTAGCCGCCGCATTGGCGGATGCGCTCGCCCGCGCCGCGGCGGCGCAGGGCTGGCAGGGGGCCGCGAACGCGGACGTCGACGTGGAGATCCCCGCGAATCCCACGCACGGTGACTACGCGACGAGCGTCGCGATGCGCCTGGCCAAGACGCTGCGCCGCTCGCCGCGCGACATCGCGACCGCGCTCGCGGCGCAGGTGAGCGTGGCGCCCCCGATCGCGGCGGTCGAGGTCGCGGGCGGCGGCTTCGTGAACGTGCGTCTCGACGACACGTGGCTGCGCCGCCAGGTGGGCGAGATCGCCGCGGCGGGCGACGCCTACGGCCGCTCCGACCGTCTGGCGGGGCGGAAGATCCAGATCGAGTTCATCTCGGCGAACCCCACCGGGCCGCTCACGCTCGCGAACGCTCGCGGCGGTCCCCTCGGCGACGTGCTGTCGTCGGTGCTCGCGTTCGCGGGTGCCGAGGTGCAGCGCGAGTACTACGTCGAGGACGGCGGCACCCAGGTGAAGCGCTTCGGCGAATCGGTGGCGGTGCGGTATCGCCAGCTGTTCGGCGAGGACGTCGAGCTGCCGGCCGACGGCTACCAGGGCGACTACGTGAAGGACATCGCCGCACAGATCAAGGAGCGTCACGGCGCGCGCTACCGCGACCTCTCCATCGACGAGCAGGGCAAACGGTTCGCACCCCTGGCCATCGACTGGGTCGTGGCCGACGCCCAGCGGGTGACGGGCAAGTTCGGCATCCGCTTCGACAGCTGGTTCAAGCAGTCGTCGTTCCTCGAGTCGGGCTACTTCGAGAAGACCATGGCCGAGCTGCGCGCGCGAGGGGTGATCGTCGAGCGCGACGGGGCGGTGTGGTTCGAGACGCCCGAGGCGCAGGCGCTCTCGCGCGAGGGTGACGAGGGCTGGGTGGTGATCCGCAGCAACGGCGATCCCACCTATCTCGGCACCGACATCGCATATCACCGTCTCTGCCTGGAGGAGCGTGGGGTCGATCACAAGCTCGACGTATGGGGTGCGAACACGCACTACCACCTACAGCAGATGAAGATCGCGCTGCCGGCGCTCGGCATCGACCCAGCGCGCTTCGAGGTGGTGCTCTACCAGTACGTGCGGTTCCTCAAGGAGGGCGTGCTCCAGCGCATGGGCCGGCGCACGGGGCAGTTCCTGCTCCTGGAGGACGTGCTCGATGCAGTGGGCGCGGATGTCACGCGCTTCTTCCTGCTCCAGCGCGGCGCGGACTCACCGCTCGACTTCGACTTCGAGCTCGCGGTCCAGCAATCGAACGACAACCCCGTCTACTACGTGCAGTACGCGCACGCGCGCATCGCGAGCATCCTCCGGACCGCGGCTGAGCGCGGACTCTCGGCCGACGGCGGAGATGTGCAGCTCCTCACCGCACCGGCGGAGCGCGATCTCATCCGGCTCTGCCAGAAGCTCCCCGAGCTGCTCGCCGACATCGTGGAGCACCGGGGCGTCCACCTGCTCACCGTCTACGCGCTCGAGCTGGCCGGCGCGTTCCACGGCTTCTACCGCGACCACCGCGTCGTGGACGGGGCCAACGCCGAGCTCTCGCGGGCGCGCCTCCGCCTCGTCCAGGCGGTGCAGGTCACGCTCCGTCAGACCCTTCGTCTGCTCGGCGTGAGCGCGCCCGACAGCATGTAGCTAGCGGGTCGGGCTCGGGCCGGGGGTCGCGCCGCGGCCGCCGCCACCCTGACCGCCGAACAGGTTCTGGAGCGCGTTCCCGCCGACGACGATCGCCGTCGCCGCGACCGAGCCCGTCGTGTCGGTCGTCCCGACGATCTGGATCTGGTCGTTCGCCTTCAGGTCCGTGACCTTCATCTCCGTCTCGCTCGTCCGCACGATGCGCGTCGATCCACCGATGAGCACGATCTGGCTCGTCACCGCTGGAGACGCGCCCTGCGTGCCGGGCTGACGGACCTCGACGGTGATCGACCCGTCGTTCACCGAGATGACGCGTCCGGTGAGGAGCTGCTGGCCGCCGGCGGCCCCGCCCAGGCGGCCCGCGCTCGCGCCACCCGCTCCGAAGCGTGCGGTGGCACCGGACGGCGACGCCGACGCACCGCTCGTCGTGGTCGCGCCGCTCCGCGCCACGGTCATGCCCGCCGCGAAACCGCCGCCCAGCAGCACGAGACCAAGGACCGCGGCGATGACGACCTGTGAGCCCTTCACCGATCTCTCCTATTCGTAGCGAAGTGCCTGGATGGGATGGAGCCGCGCCGCGCGCATCGCGGGGTAGAGGCCAAAGACGATGCCGATGCCCACCGACACGCCCACCGCGATGGCCACGGTGCCGGGCGTGATGAGGAGCGTCAGGCCCTGCGCCTGCGGGACGCTCTGGACGAGGCGCGTGATGCCCCAGCCGAGCGCGATCCCGAGCAGCCCGCCGATACCGGTGAGCGCGATGCTCTCGATGAGGAACTGCCACATGATGTCGCGCCGCCGCGCGCCGACCGCCTTGCGGATGCCGATCTCGCGCGTCCGCTCATTCACGGTCACGAGCATGATGTTCATGATCCCGATGCCGCCGACGAGCAGGCTGATGCCGCCGATCGCGCCGAGCAGCAGCGTGAACGTCCCGGTGATCTGGTTCACCGCGGAGAGCGTGTCGTTCTGATTCGTCACGGTGAAGTCCGCCGACAGCGGGTCGCTGATCTTGTGCCGCGCGAGGAGGATGTTGAACACGTCATCCGTGGTGGCGGTCATCGTCTCGGTGTCCACCGCCTTCACCACGATCGCGTTCACCTGATCGCGCCGTCCGGTGAGGATGCGCTGGCCCGTGGTGAGCGGCACGAGGACCTGATCGTCGCGGCTCACGCCGAACGTTGTCCCCTTGGGAGCGAGCACGCCGACGACGCGGAAGCTGAGGATGCGTGCGCGCTGCGCCGCGCCCCCTCCACCGGCGAACGCCTGCCGCAGCTGGATGGTCTGGCCGACCGCGTCCGACTCGCCGAAGAGGTTCAGCGCGGTCGTCGCGCCGAGGACCGCCACCTGCGCGCTCGCGGTGATGTCGGCCTGGGTGAAGAACTCGCCCGCAGCCAGCTCCCAGTCGCGCACGATCGGATACAGCTCGGTGACCGCCTGCACGTTGGTGTTCCAGTTCGTCCCCGCGGCGGTGATCTGCCATCGGCCGGCGCCGTGCTCGGCCTCGATCGCGCGGATCGATCCGCCGAGCTGTTCCTGGAGCGCCCGCATGTCCGCCTCGGTGAGGCTCTGGGCCTGCGCGCCGGCCCCGCGCAGCGTGTCCGCGGTGACCGCCTGCGGCGTGACCGTGATGAGGTTCGATCCGAGCGAGAGGATCGTCGCCTGGACCTGGGCAGAGGCGCCGTTGCCGATGGCGACCATGGCGATGACCGAGGCGACGCCGATGATGACCCCGAGCATCGTGAGCGCGGAGCGCAGCTTGTTGGTGACGAGCGACTGGAGCGCGGAGCGGAACGAGTCGTAGATCTTCACTCGTCGCCCGCCCCGATGCCGGACGCGATCTCGTCGGCGGCACGACGCGGAGCCATGACGCGGTCGTCGGCGGAGACCACGCCGTCGCGCATGCGGACGATGCGCCGGCAGTGCGCCGCGACGTCCGGCTCGTGCGTGACCATGACCACGGTCTTTCCGGCCGCGTTCAGCCGCTGGAAGATCGCGAGGATCTCTGCGCTGGAGCGGGAATCCAGATTCCCGGTGGGCTCGTCCGCGAGGATCATGGCGGGATCGTTCAAGAGCGCCCGCGCGATGGCGACGCGCTGCTGCTGGCCGCCGGAGAGCTCGCTCGGACGGTGCCGGCCGCGGTCGGCGAGCCCCACCTCGGCAAGCGCGGCGACCGCGCGCTCGCGGCGAGCCTGGCGGGCTCCGCCGTACACGAGCGGGAGCTCGACGTTCTCGATCGCGTTGAGGCGGGGCAGCAGGTTGAAGGTCTGGAACACGAAGCCGACGTGACGGTTCCGGATGGCCGCGAGCTGGTCGTCGCTCAGTGAGCCGACCGTCTCGCCGGCGAGCACGTACGAGCCGCCGTCCGGGGCATCGAGGCAGCCGAGGATGTTCATGAGAGTGGACTTGCCCGATCCCGAAGGGCCCATGATCGCGACAAGCTCGCCGGGGTAGATGTCGAGATCCACGCCGCGGAGCGCGCGGACCTCGATCTCACGGCCGATGCGATAGGTCTTGGTGATGCCGCGCAGGCGCACCACCGGCTCCGGCGCCGGCGGCAGGCGGCCCGCGCTGCTCACCGACCCGCGCCGCCCGCCGGAACGACGATGCCCTGCCCGCCGATGCGCGGATTGGCCGACGTCGCCGGCCGCGCAGACGGGATCACCACCGTGTCGCCCTCGGCCAGGCCGCTCACCACCTCGGTGACCGTCTCGTTCGCGAGCCCGAGCTGCACCGGCGTGTCCACGATCTCGCCGTCTTTGAGGATCTGCACGCCGCGCCGGCCGGCGACGGTGCGGATGACGGTGTTCGGGACGATCAGCACGTTCTGCTTGCTCGCGAGGATGACCGCACCCGACGCGCTCATGCCCGCCTTGAGGCCGGCCGCGGGAACGTCGATCGCGATGTCCACGCCGTAGACGGGCACGCCCTGGCTGATGGTCGCCACCGGGTCCAGGCTCGCGATGCGGCCGGTCATCCGTGCCCCACCGAGCGCGTCGACGGTGATGTTCGCCACTTGCCCGAGCTTCAGCTTCGCGACGTCGGATTCACCGACGGTGCCGTGCAGCATCATCGTGGTCGTGTTCGTCAGCACCATGAATGCGCTGTTGGTGTTGCCGCCGGTCACGAACTCGCCCACCTGATTCGCTATCGACGCGACGATCCCCGCGGCGGGCGCGACCAGGATCGCGTTGTCGAGGTTCGACGCGGCCGTCGCGACGGCGTTGTTCGCGTTGTCGACGCTCACCTGGGATGACTGCAGGTTGAACGGGATGTTCGCGACGGCGCTCTCGGCGTTGCGCACGGTCGTCGCGGCGCGGTCCTGCGCCGAGGTGAGCGCGGTGATCGCATTCACGAGACTTCCGTTCACCGCGTCGCTCACCGTGTTGAGCGGCGTGCCCGCCTGGGAGACGCGGCTCTTCGCGGTGGTCGGGGTCTGCGCGTTCGTGATGAGCTGGGTCTGCAGCACGGCGATGTCGCTGCGTGCCCGATCGAGGGCGGGGTTGCCCCGGGCCGAGCTGGTGTTGAGCGAGCTCTGCGCCGAGCTCACCGAGCCCTGGGCGCTCCCGACCATGCCGGACAGCGCGTCGATCGTGCTGGCCAGGCGCGCGTTGGCGGCCGCGTAGTTGAGCAGCACCGTCTGGTAGCTCGCGGACGCGGTGCTCGTATCCGTGCCCGAGTCCACGGCCGCATCGAACGTCCGGGCCGCTGCGAGGATCCCGTCGCTCGCGCTCGCGTATTCGGCCAGCACGTTCACGAGCGTGCCAGCGGCGTAGGTCTGCGCGTTCGCGAGCGAGCTGTCGGCCGCGTACAACGACGTCCTCGCGCTGGTGACGTCGGGTCCGTAGAGCAGTGAGAGGTCGTCCAGCACCTGCTGCGTCTGCGTCCGCAGGGTGTCGATCGCCGACCGGTACTGCGTCATGTCGGTCACGGCGGCGCTGGTCAGATTCGCATAGTTCTGTTTCGCGGCCGCATAGCCCGCCCTGATCTTCGCGAGCAGCGCCTCCGCCGCTGCGATGTCGTTGGCGGTGGACCGCTGCGCGTCCTCGAGCGCTCGCCGCGCGTCCGCAGCGGCCAGCAGCTGCTTCTGGTAGCTGGCCTGGGCATTCGCGAGGTTCTGCTGGGCGGTGGCGAGCGCGGTCTGGAGGTCGGTCGTGTCCAGCTTGGCGAGCGGCTGGCCCGGGGTGACGTTCTGGCCGACGCTCACGTAGATCTCTGCGAGCCGGCCGCCGGTCTTGAAGGCGAGCCGCGCCTGCCCGAGCGCGTTCACCGAGCCGGAGATGGTGACGGTCTGGGTGACGTTGCCGCGCGTGACGGCCGCGGTGCGCACCTCCGCCTTGGGGGTCGCGCTGTTCGATCGCGCGACGTACGCCCCGCCGCCGATCGCGGTGACGAGGAGGGCCAGCGCGATCCGCCCCGGCCAGCTCGCGAGGAACGACCTCATAGGGTGGCGCCTCCCGCTCCGCCCCGCAGTCGCGCGGTGACCACGGCGCCCATGGCGTAGGCCACGACCGCGGCGAGCGCCGCCGCGCCGAGGATCGGCAGCTGCCACCCCAGGTACAGGACGGTCGCGCCGAGCACGGCGATGACCGGTGACGGAACGCTTCCGTGGAGGCGCGCGAGCGGACGCGCCCGGAAGAGGACGTCGCCGACCCGCCAGGCGGTCGCGCTGAAGCCGATGGCAAGGACCGCCACCAGCACGACGACGATGACGCCGAAGGCAGCGAGCCCGAGCTGGAGCGCGGCCGGAACGCCGAACGGCGCGCCGCGCGCGCTCGTCGCGACGTACCCGAGGTAGACGACCCACGCGAGCGCGACCGCGGAGAAGCCCAGACCGAGGACGGCGACACCGGTGAGCAGGATGCGCAGCTGCGTCCGCCATCCGCCGAGCGAGGCGCGGTAGGCCGACACCACGCGGTCGTGTGCGACCACGAGCGTCGTCGCGGTGAGGAGCACCACGAGCAGGAGGCCGGCGGCGTCTCGCGCGCCGTCCGACACCCCGCGCTGCAGGGGGACCATCGGCGCGAGCGCACCGACCCGTACCTGCGCGTCGACCACGGTGCGCGCGGGCGGGGGCGTGTTGCGGAAGTCGAAGAAGATGCGTGGCCGCGTCGCACGGAGCTCGCTCGACGGTGCCGCCGCGGCGGGCTCGTTGGCCATCGCCCCGACGAAGAGCACCGCGCTCGCTCCGAGCGCGAACACGGTCGCGGCGGCCACGTAGGCGATCTCGCGGCGGGTCATCGCGCCACCGAGGCGCGCGTGCCGGTGATCACGAGCGCGTGCGCCGCGAAGGCGGAAGCCAGGCCGAGGAGGGCGATCGCGAGGACGGTGAGCCCGTCGACGAAGAAGAACGCATCGTTCGTCTCGGTGGAGGCCGCGGTCACGATGTTCGCCATCGCGAGGGCGAAGTCCTCGCCATGGATGAGGGCCTGACGTGCGAGGAACACCAGGCTCGGGAGCGCCAGGAGCGCCGCCACGATCCACTCCCAGACCACGCGACGCTCGCTGCGGACGCGGTCGAGGATCCGGTCCCGGAAGCCCACCGGCGGGGCGACGGGCGCCACGGATGCCAAGAGGTGATGGAGCTCGCGCTCCTCGGGATCGAGGTCGGCGAGATCGATCGGTCCGCTCATGCCTCGCGCTCCTTCCGGCGCGCCGCGAGCCGGGCCTTGAGTGCGGCGCGCGCCCGATGCAGATGAGTCTTCACCGTACCCAGCGGGATGCCGAGCGCATCCGCGACCTCCTGATAGGACAGCTGCTGCAGGTGGCGGAGGGTCAGTGCGGCACGGTAGTGCGGTGCGAGGTCGGACATCGCCGCGAGGACCTCACTCACCGCCTCGCGGCGCAGCGCGGCGGATTCCGGCCCGGCCTCGTCCGGCTCGGCGGACTCCGGGAGCTCCTCGACGGGGCTCTCGTGTGCGTGCCAGCGCTGCACGTGGTTCAGGCTGGTGTTCGTCACGATGCGGTAGAGCCAGGGACCGATCGGGAGGGCGGGGTCGTACTGGTGGAGGGCGCGATAGGCGCGGATGAAGGCCTCCTGGGCGCAATCGGCGGCGGCGTCGGCGTCACTCGTGATGCGCAGCGCGATGTTGTACACGCGGCCTCCGTATCGCTCGACCAGGACCGAGAACGCCTCACTGTCGCCGGCGAGGCACCGCTCGACCGCCTCCCGGTCGCTCAGGGCGGTCACGCGGCGACCTGGAGCGGGCCGGCTCCCTCCCCGAGGACTACACGCATGTGGCGGCCCCGGTTTCGCGTATCGTGGACCTCCCGATGGACATGACCTGGCTCGGCCACGCGTGCTTCCGTATGCGCGGTCGCGAGGGGATCGTCCTCACCGATCCGCCCGACCCGAAGTCTGGCCACGCCATCCCCCGCACCGAGGCCGGTCTGGTCACCATGTCCCATGAGCATGAGGGCCACGCCAGCCTCCGTTCCGTCGCAGGCGAGCCCGTCGTGCTGCGCGGACCTGGAGAGTACGAGGTGCACGAGGTGCTCGTGACCGGTGTCGGCACCTTCCACGACGACGAAAAGGGCGTTCTGCGCGGCCGGAACACCGTCTTCACCATCCGCCTGGACGATCTCGTCATCTGCCACCTCGGCGACCTCGGCCACCCACTCCCGGCCAGCGACCTGGAGAAGCTCGGCGATATCGACATCGCGCTCGTCCCGATCAGCGGCCCCGACGTGAATCTCTCGGCCGCCCGCGCGGCCGAGATCGTCCACCAGCTCGAGCCGAAGGTGGTGGTGCCGATGTCGTATGACCCCGACGACAAACGGAAGGACACGCCCTTCCAGCGCCTGCTCCATGAGCTTGGCGTGAAGGAGCTCGTCCCCGTCCCGAAGCTGTCGATCGCCCGCAGCACGCTTCCTGAGAACCTGCAGGTCGTCGCGATCGACTCTCGCGCTCGGTAGGCCGACCACTCGACGGGCTGCCTAGTTTTGCCTACTCTCCCGCCAGGACACGCGCGGGAGGGGACCATGACGAAGCCGGATGTCCGTTCGGCATTCCAGTACGGACTGGCGATCTTCACGCTCACGGCATTGCTCGGTCTGGCGAACGCCACCCAGATCTTCGGCGCGCTCGACCGGAACACCCTGCTCACACACCTTCATTCGGGCACCCTCGGCTGGATCACCATGGGCGTGATCGGCCTCACGGTGTGGATCTTTGGCGGCACGAACATGACCACCGCCGTCCGGCTGACCGCGGCGTCGACCGCGGCCTACGTGCTCGCGTTCTGGTCCGGCAACTTCCAGGCGCGCGCCGTCTTCGGCACGACCGAGCTCCTCGTGATCCTCTACTGGTGGTGGTGGGCCGTCTCACGCGGCCGCGCGACCGGATTCGGCTCCCTGGACATCCCGAAGCTCTCGGTCATCTTCGGGCTCACGACGCTGGTCATCGGTTCCACGCTTGGCGTGTATGTCCAGGTCCTCCTCGGCACCGGGCAGACGGTGCCGACCTCACCCGACCTCGTCGGCGCGCACGCCTCGGCGCAGACCGGCGGCTATCTCGTCCTGGTGGCGGCCGGGTTCATCGAGTGGCAGCTCACCGGCGGCGGCAGGCGCAGCATGCTCGGCTTGGTCCAGGTCGCGGTCCTGTTCGTCGGCGGGTTGCTCCTGTCGTTCAGCCTGCTCATGGCGGCCCAACTGGGCGAGGCGCTCTCACAGGCGCTGCCCGGCATCGCGACGCTGCTCACCCTCGCGGGCATCGTCATCGTCGCGCTCCGGCTTGGCCGCGCAGCGATGGGCGTCTCCTGGTCTGCCGGCGGGGCTCGTCACATCGCCATCGCCATCCCGTTCCTCGTCCTCGCGGTGATCGAGCAGGCCGTCCTCGTGCAGCAGTTCATCAGCGCACAGGGCGACTTCACGAAGATCTCGCTCGGTCTGCTCCACGCGCTGGATCACTCGTACTTCGTGGGGCTCATGACGAACGCGCTCTTCGGCGCGATCCTCGTCCTCACCGCGGACGACGCGCGGCCGTGGCCCTGGGCCGACAACGTGGTGTTCTGGGGCCTCAACCTGGGCGCCGCGGCGTTCATCACGGTCCTGATCACCATCGGCTCCGGTGAGGGCAAGACCGCGTTCACGCATCCGGTCGCCTTCACCGCGCCGATCATGGGCCTCTCCGCCCTGCTCGGCGTCGCCACGCTGCTCATGAGGCTCCAGGGAGCCGGTGCCGCCCGAGCGACGGGGGCGAGCATGGGTGCCCGCGTGTAGCGGACTTGCGAGCGGGCGGCCACCGAGGGCCCCCGCGCGCGGAGGGTTCCCGTCGCGCGAGCGACGGGAGACCGCGCGATGAGAGGGTTTCGGTGGCCGTCCGCGAGGGTCTTGGTGGCGGCATCGGGCCGCGCGCGTCGTTCGAGGGCGCGCAGACGCTATACTTCTCCTACGTCGCACGGGCGGTGCGGCGACTTTTTCTGTTCGGATGGTCCCACTCCGTGTACGCAGTCGTCCGCAGCGGTGGCAAGCAGTACCGCGTCGAAGAGGGCTCGGTCCTCAGCGTGGGCAAGGTCCCCGGCAACGCCGGTGACACGATCACGCTCGACCAGATCCTGTTCGTCGCCGACGGCGAGGCCATCAAGGCGGGTCCGGCGGCGCTGAAGGGCGCGCGGATCACGGCCGAGATCGTCGGGCACAGCAAGGGCCCCAAGATCGAGGTCCTCCGGTACAAGAACAAGACCCGTCAGCGCAAGGCGCGCGGGCACCGCCAGGATGAGACGACGCTCCGCATCAAGAAGTTCGAGGGCCTGAGGTAATGGCGAGGGAGATCCGGTAAGACATGGCACACAAGAAAGGCGCGGGTTCGACCCGCAACGGTCGCGATTCCGCCGGACAGCGTCTCGGCGTGAAGGAGTACGCGGGCGCGCGCGTCGAGGCGGGGACCGTCCTCGTCCGTCAGCGCGGCACCAAGGTGCTCCCCGGCGTGAACGTCGGAGTGGGGAAGGATCACACGCTCTTCGCGCTCGTCGCGGGCGAGGTCAAGTACGGCCCGGCGCGCGACGATCGCCGTCGCGTCAGCGTCATCCCTGCGGCGTCGGCGTAGAGAGCAGAGGGCCATGAAGGAAAAGATCCACCCCAAGTACGTCCAGGCGAAGGTGCAGTGCGCCTGCGGCAACACGTTCGTCACCGGCTCGACCAAGCCCGAGCTGCACGTCGAGGTCTGCGCCAAGTGCCACCCGTTCTTCACGGGAAAGCAGCACATGCTCGACATCCAGGGCCGCGTGGACCGCTTCAACAAGCGCTACGCCAAGTCCGACGCGGCGTCCGCCACCGCGGAGGCCGCCAAGAGCCGTTAGCTGCCGCCGGTCGTGACCTCCCACTCCGGGTTGGAGGTCATCGTCGGCTCGATGTTCAGCGGCAAGAGCGAGGAGCTCATCCGCCGTGTGAAGCGCGCCCTCATCGCCAAGCGGACGGTCCAGGTCTTCAAGCCGCAGATCGACGACCGGTACGGCGTGGAGGTCGTCCGGTCCCACGACGGCGACTCGTTCGTGGCGCGTCCGGTGCGCAGAAGCGCAGAGATCCCCGCGCTCATCGCTCCCGAGACGACGGTCATCGGCGTCGACGAGGTCCAGTTCTTCGACGCGGGGATCATCGAGGTCGTTCGCGCGCTCGTCGCGAGCGGCCGGCGGGTCATCTGCGCCGGCCTCGATCTCGACTTCCGCGGCGAGCCGTTCGGCCCGGTCCCGACGCTGCTGGCGCTCGCGGAGCGCGTCGACAAGCTCGAGGCGATCTGCGTCGTCTGCGGCGAGCCCGCGACGCGCACCCAGCGCATCGTGAACGGCGTGCCCGCCTTCTACGACGAGCCGATCATCGTCATCGGCGCGCAGGAGGCCTACGAGGCGCGGTGTCGGGCCTGCCACGAAGTGCCGAGGCGGGGATGAGCGGGGCATCGACCGCCTATGGCGGCCAGGCCGTGATCGAGGGCGTGATGATCCGCGGACGGCGCACCGTCGCGCTCGCGTGCCGCCAGCCCGACGGCGAGATCTATCGCCATCGCGAGCCCCTGCGGTCGCTGCTCCTGCGATCGCGCGTTGCGCGGCTGCCCTTCATCCGCGGCCTCATCGTGCTATGGGAGTCGCTCTCGTACGGGATGCGCATGCTCATGCGCTCCGCCGACGTGCAGCTGACCGAGGAGGAGCGGCAGCGCGGTGGTGCCGGGAACACCGCGGCCATGGGCATCGCGCTGGTCTTCGCGCTGGTGGTGTTCGTCGGCATCCCGTATCTGCTGACGCAGCTGCTTCGCGGCGCCGTGGAGTCACCGCTCGCGCTCAACCTCGGCGAGGGACTCCTGCGCCTGGTGCTCTTCCTCGGGTATCTCGGCGCGATCTCGCTCATGCCGGACATCCGCAGGGTCTTCGCGTACCACGGCGCCGAGCACATGACCATCCACGCCTTCGAGCACGGCGACCCGCTCACGGTGGAGCGCGTCGAGCCGTATCCCACCGCGCATCCGCGCTGCGGGACGGCCTTCCTGCTGTTCGTGGCCGTGGTCGCGATCGCGCTCTTCGCCTTCGTGCCGCGGACGAACCTCGTCGTGGACATCGTGGCGCGGCTCGCACTTGTCATCCCGGTCGCCTCGATCTCCTACGAGGTGCTGAAGCTCGGCGCCGCCTACGAGCGGCTGCCGCTCGTGGGTCTGCTCATCGCGCCGGGCCTGCTGCTGCAGCGCATCACGACGCGGCGCCCGGACCACGGCATGATCGAGGTCGCCATCGCGTCGCTCGAGGAGGCCGTCGCCGGTGACGCCGCCGCGGCCGACGTGGGTGCCAGGACATGAGCGAGCCGCTCACCCCCGGCCTTCGCCGCCGCCTCGCGCAGGTCGAGAGCCGCTACGACGAGCTGGGCCTGCTCATGTCCGATCCCGCCACGACCTCCGACCGCGACCGTATCCGGGCTGTCGGACAGGAGATCGCCTCGCTCACGCCCATCGTGGAGTCGGTGCGCGAGCTGCGCGCCGCGGAGAAGCGGGTGAGCGAGGCCACCGAGCTCATCGAGTCGGACGACGGCGACCTGCGCGACCTCGCGCGTGAGGAGCTCGCCTCCGCGTCGCTCGAGGTGGACGCGCTCGTGGCGAAGGTCCGCTCGCTCCTTGTCCCGCGCGACCCGCTCGACGAGAAGAGCGTCATCGTGGAGATCCGTGCCGGTGAGGGTGGGGAGGAGGCCGCGCTCTTCGCCGCCGATCTCTACCGCATGTACACGCGTTACGCCGAGCGGCAGCGGTGGAAGACCGAGATCCTCTCGCAGTCCGACTCCGAGAAGGGCGGCTTCAAGGAGATCATCTTCCGCGTGAACGGCCGCGGCGCGTACAGCCGGTTGAAGTTCGAGTCCGGCGTGCAGCGGGTCCAGCGTGTGCCCACCACCGAGGCGCAGGGTCGGATCCACACGTCCACGGCGACGGTCGCGGTGCTGCCCGAGGCCGATGAGGTGGATATCCAGATCGACGAGGCCGATCTCAACATCGACGTGTATCGCGCAGGCGGCAAGGGTGGACAGGGCGTGAACACGACCGACTCTGCCGTGCGCATCACCCATCTGCCCACCGGGATCATCGTCACCTGTCAGGACGAGCGCTCGCAGCTGAAGAACAAGGCGAAGGCAATGGCCGTCCTGCGGTCGCGCCTGCTCGCGCACGAGATGGAGAAGCGCGACACGATGCAGGGCGATGCGCGACGCGCTCAGATCGGCCGGGGCGAGCGCGCCGAGAAGATGCGAACATACAACTACCCGCAGGACCGCATCACCGACAAGCGCATCGACCACAACTTCTCGAACATCGAGCGTCGCATGGACGGCGACCTCGACGATCTCATCGGGGAGCTCGCGACCCAGGACGAGGCGGATCGTCTCGCGCGACTCGAGGACGAGCCGGAGGGCTAAAGGGAATGGATCGGCTGCGCTACGACGACGACACCGCATTCACCCTCGCCGACGACGCGTCGACCGTCGCGCGCATCGCGCGCACGGCCTCCGCCGACCGGCTGCGCGAGGTGCGCTTCGACGCCTGGAGCGCCCTCGAGGTGCTCGGTCACGTCGCCGATACGGCCGAGGTGTTCGCCGAGCGGGTCAGGCGCTGCATCGCCGAGGAGAAGCCTGCTCTTGCCTCGTTCGATCCGGACGCGGTCGCGGCCGAGCGGCGGAACGACCAGGGCGATCCGATGGCGATGGCCAGGCGCATCCAGAGCGCGCATGCCCAGATCGTCCGGCTGCTCGCGGATCCCGCGCAGCGCGCCCGCACCGGCGTCCACGCGGAGTGGGGCGAGGTCGACGCGGCGCACATCGCTGGCTATCACGCCCGGCATGCGCACGAGCACGTGACCGATCTGGCCGACCGCTTCCCACCGAGCAACTAGCCAAGCCAGAACCCAACTCCTAGGCGTGGCGTAATACACGGCATGCCGAGCCAGCGGGAGCAGGCCCTCGCGCCACTCTCGCGCTCCGATGCCGAGCGCCTCCTGCCCGCGCTCACCGCCGGACGGCGGACGCTCGAGCGCCGGGTCCTTCGGGCGCGCTGCCTCAAGTACCTGGAGTCCTTCGACCTGGCCTGGGCCGAGCTGAACGCGGTCCTTCCGCTCGCGAAGGATCCGCTCCTCCGCGCGCGCATCGCGGTGGACCTCGTGCACCTCGCGTATTACCTCGTGCGGCGCGACGACGCGGCGCGCTTTGCGGCCATGGCCGAAGGCGCAGCGGCGGGCGATCCACTGCTCCTCGCGGAGCTCCGCCTGGGGACGTCGATCGTGAACACGGCGGCCAACGAGGTCCGCGAGGCACTTCGCGATGCTCGCCTCGCGGAGGACGCGCTCGCCGGCGCCCCGCGCGGACGCGGGCGCGACCTCGTCATGACCCGCGTCCAGCGACAGCTCGCGCACCTCCTCTCGCACGCGGGCGACTACATCGGCGCGAAGGCGGCGGCCGACGCGACCGTGCGGCACGCGGCGCGCCTGGGGGATCCGGCCGAGACGGCATGGGCCGCGTACACGACCGGATTCGCGCAGTGGCTCGCCGGCGAGCTCGATGGCGCGGTCGATGCGTTCACCCGCGCCGAGGCGGAGCTCCGCCAGTACGGCTCCTCACTATGGCGTCACACGCTGCTCTGTCTCGCACGGGCGAGGCTCGAGCGTGGTGAGCTCACCGAGGGCGAACGGCTCGCACGGCAGAGCGGGACCGGCGCACCCGAGGATCACGGCCACATCGCGCTCCTCCGCGGCGAGACGGAGGTGGCCGGGCTGATCCTCGACCGCGCCGCGAAGGGCATGCCCGAAGACGAGCAGTTCCGCGACTTCGTGCGGGCCATCGTCGTCGCGCAGAAGGGCGACCCGCGCGCTGCGGTGCGGATGCTCGAGCGATCCACGCGCGAATTCGAGGCGCGGGGCATGGATCACTGGGCCATCGGCGCCGCGGTCCATGCCGCGTTCTGGCGCGAGTCCGTCGTCCGTGGTGGAGGCGCGACGCGTGCCCCGGCGCTCCTGCGCGACATCGGAACACGCGGCGGTCAGGGATTCGCGTACTACCTTCCCGACGTCGCGCTCTGGCTCGGGCGTGCCGGCGAGCGCGACGCGCAGGCGCGGTCGCTCGGCAGCGCGATCCGCTCACGCGCGGAGATGGCCAAGCGACGTGCCAAGGCCGACGCGGGGCAGGGCGTCGGCGCATCCGCGCTCGACGAGGCCACGTTCGGCCTGCGTGCGCAGGGCCTGACGTGGCGCGAGATCGGCATCCTGCGTGAGATGGAACAACTGTCGCGGGAGGGTGCGCGACTCGATCGCGACGCGCTCGCAGCGCGGCTGCGGCTCTCGCCGAACACGCTTCGGGTCCACCTCACCCGCATTCGCGCCAAGCTGGACGTCGTCGACCGCCGCGGTGACGAGGTCCTGCTCGAGGCCGCGCTGTCGCGGCGACAGGGGCCTTAGCTCAGCACGTCCCCGATCCGCCGCACGGCATCCACCAGCCCGTCGACCTCGGCGAGCGTGGTGCGCGGGTTGATGAAGCACGGCCGGATGGCGTACCGCCCGCGAACGATCGTGGTCGACGGCACGAACGGTGTCTCGGCGCGCAGGCGCTGCGCGATGCGCGCGTTCAGCGCGTCGAGCGCCTTGGCATCGCTCGCCTCACCCCGGTAGCGGAAGCAGCAGATCGACAGGACCGGCTCACTCACGACTTCGAGGCACGGGTCGGCGCGGACGCGCTCCGCCACGTGGCGGGCGAAGTCGAGGTGCCGCCGCACACGCTCGCGCATGCCCTCCGCACCGATCTCGAGGAGCACCGCCCAGACCGCTGCGCCGCGCGACGGCGCCGACTGATCGAGGTTGAAATCGTGATAGAGGTCGCCGAAGTCGTCGAACGGCGACTCGGGCTCGCCCGTTGCAGAGGTCCCCTCCAGATACTCCGCGGGCTCCAGCGTGAAGGCGCGGCCCAGTCGCGCCCGATCGCGGGCGAACACCGCCCCCGTGCCGAGCGGCGCCGCGAGCCACTTGTGTGGATCCACGGCGATCGAGTCGGCCTCGGCCATGCCGTCGAAGAGCGGCGCCACGCGCGGATCGAGGACGCCCAACGCGCCGTAGGCGCCGTCGACGTGGAGCCAGATCCCGCGGTCGCGGGCGATCGTGAGCAGCTCGGCGATCGGG
>DASSPF010000217.1:0-3385 GCA_035699805.1 Candidatus Limnocylindria bacterium
TCAGTATGAGGCGGCGCTCCGCTCCGCGGCCACCCACGGAAGCGGCGGCAGCGGGAAGAGGCGCACGTTGCGTCCCGCCATGATCAGCGCGTCCGCGGTGCCCTCGAGGCGGCCCAGATGCGTCGCGAAGAAGTCGAACCGCTCCGCGCCGCGCTCGTCGAGCGGCCACTCCTGGCCGCTGTGCCGCGCGATGAGCTGCCACAGCTGGAAGTAATCGCGGGTGATGTCGTCGGCGCGCTCATCGAGCTGCACCTGATAGCGGCAGCGCATGAGCCGCAGGCTCGCGGTCTCGAACGCGGACAGCCGGCCGAGCGCCGCGAGGAACTCGCCGCGCAGCCGGCGCGCCTCCTCGGCCGTCGCGTCGCCGCGCGCGCGGCGATACGTGCGCCCGCGCAGCTTCGCCTGAACGGAGAGCTCTCGGTGACGCTCGTCCAGGCGCTTGCGGAAGCGCTCGGCGCCGACGCCGGTGGTCGCCCAGATGACCGGTGCGCGTGGCGGCATGTCCTCGCGATTATCCTGCGGTGGCAGCGCGCGACAAGGCCTTTTCAGGCCGACAGGGACGTGAGAAAATGAACGAACCGGGCCTCGTCGACGACATGCTCTCTCGCGCCCGGACGATCGCCGTCGTCGGCTACTCCACCGATCCCTCCCGACCGAGCAACTCCGTGTCGCGCTACCTGCGCGCGCGCGGCTACCGCGTCATCCCGGTGAACCCGCTGCTGCGCGGCGCGGTCGTCGATGGCGAGCGGGCATACGACCGGCTTGCCGACATCCCCGCGACCGAGCGGGTCGACTTCGTGGACGTGTTCCGGCGGGGCGAGTTCCTCGACGCGGTCGTCGACGACGCACTCGCGGCGGGCATCCGCGACATCTGGTTCCAGCTCGGGCTCGGCAACGTCGCTGCCGCGGAGCGCGCCGAGGCCGCGGGGATGCGCGTGGTCTGGGACCGCTGCACCGCGATCGAGCTGCGCGCGCTGCCCTCCCGTTAGACGGTCACCAGCGGCTGCGCGGCGTGAGCGCGATCTCCTTGGAGACATCCTGCCCCTGCGCGACGCGCTCCCAGAACGGATCGAGCTCGATGCGCGCGTTCGCCTGACGGAGCGCCGCGAGGAGCGGCATGAACGACGCGAGCCGATACGGCTTGGTGTTCACCTTCACCGTCGAGGCGCGGCCGCGCGCGACGAAGAACGGCGCCGAGACGCCCGAGTGCGCGCCCGGGTACCGCTTCGCATCGATGCGCTGGAGCGCGCCGATCGGGACGCGCTCCTCGGTGAGGCCGAAGTTCGTGCGGAACACCAGCTCGTCGCCGGCGATGGCGAGCGTGGTGAAGTACGCCTGATTCACCACGATCCCGATGTTCACCGCGAGGAGACCGAGCCCGATGACCACCATCACCGGGTCGCCGCCGGCCGCGCCGAACACCAGCACGCCGAGGGCGGCAAGCGGGAAGAAGGTGTACGAGGGCCAGAGCAGCGCGAGGTCGGGCCGGATGGGCGTCATGGAGTGCGAGTCTAGGTGGGCGGGACGGGTCCGATGGCGAGGCGCCGCTCCACCTCAGCGAGCGCGTCGCGGATGGGTCGGGTGGCGGCAAGTCGGTCGACGTCGTCCATCAGGACGTCGGGACGGTCGTATTCGGCGAGCCGCTCCCGATAGAAGGAGCGAAGCTGCGCGAGGCCGTCACGGATCGCGAGGGGCGCGTAGCCGATGTCGGCGGCCTGACAGGCGATGCGGAACTCGAGCTCGGCCGCCCGGTAGCAGCCCCGGCACACGAAGACGACCCGCTCGACGCCGTTGTCCAGCACCCGCGCGGGGTGCGCGTCGGCGCTGATGTCCTCGGCGCGGCAGCGCGGGCAGCGGTGAATGCGCACACATCGATTCTCGGGCGTGTCGCGGGAACGTGCGACGTGTGTGTCGCACGCGTGCGCGACGGCTTGTCGCACGAACGTGCGACCGCGTGTCGCATGAACGTGTGACACCACTGAGCCCCGCGGCTGTGCCTAGATATGGGGATGGGCAAGGACTGGGCGAAGGGCCTCACCAAGGAAACTGATCCGCGGATCGCGCGCGCCGCGGTCGGTCATCGCGGGCTGCGGTACGTGCGGCGGAAGCCGGCTGAGGAGTGCGACTGGGGCATCGCGTCGGTGCGGACGCTCCCGATCGGCTGGTCGGACGCGATGGCATATGTGGTCGGGCTGATAGCGACTGATGGCTGCCTCGCGAGCGCTCGGCGTCAGATCACCTTCAAGTCGCGGGATCGCGACCTCGTGGCCACGTACCTCGCACTCCTCGGTCGGTCAAACACCATCGGGGTCGAACACACGAAGGGCGGCGCCCTCGCCTATCGGGCGCAGTTCGGGGACGCCGAGATGTACGACTGGCTCTTGTCCATCGGCCTTCGCTCGCGGAAGAGCTTGACTCTGGGTGGGATCACCGTTCCGGCGGAGCAGCTGCCGCACCTCGTCCGGGGCCTGCTCGATGGCGACGGCTCGATCCTCAACTATCGCTACGAAGGCAGCGGCAAGGCACGCGGCACATACGAGGCGCTCACGACCTGCTTCGTCTCCGCGAGTCGCGCGCACGTCGATTGGCTTCGCGAGCAGCTTCATCACGCGCTGGGCATCTGGGGCTCGATCGGATCGCACCGGCCCGCATCTCGCCGTCATCACATCCACCGGCTCGCGTACGCGAAGCGCGAGTCCGAGCGTCTGCTGCCGTGGCTTTACGCAGACCTGGGAACCCCCTGCCTCGCGCGCAAGCGCGCCATCTGGGACGCATATCTCGCACGCACTCCACGTGCGGCGGTACAATGAGGTCCCCAAGCCCAGGTGGTGGAATTGGTATACACGTGAGTCTGAGGGGCTCATGCCCGCAAGGGCATGCGGGTTCAAGTCCCGCCCTGGGCACAGTCAGCAGATCGAGGTCAGATCGAGGTCAGGTCGAGAGCGTGACCCCAGCGCCGTTCGTCACGGCGCCGATCCGGCGGGCATCCACTCCATGCTTCTTCCGCGCCTCGTCCCACGCCTGCGCATGCGCCTCCGGCACGCCGAGGAGCAGCCCGCCTGACGTCTGCGGATCGAGCGCGAGCGTGCGCAGCACCTGGTCATCGAGCCCGTCGAAGCGGACCCGATCCTCGCTCAGGAAGAACGCCTGATTGCGCTCGAGCCCGCCGAAGCTCGACCCCGCGGCGTGCGCGCGCGCCCCGGGGAGGAGCGGGACGGCACCCATCGAGATGCGCACCGCCACACCGGACCGCTCGGCCATCTCGTGCGCGTGCCCGGCCAGACCGAAGCCGGTGATGTCGGTCGCGGCGTGGATCCCGGCCTCGACCGCGGCGCGGGACGCGGCCCGGTTCGACGCGGTCATCGACGCGACCGTCGACGCGAGA
>DASSPF010000218.1:0-3038 GCA_035699805.1 Candidatus Limnocylindria bacterium
GCGCGCAGGTCGGTGGCCACTATGCGAGCGACAGCAGGTGCGCGACCGCCTCGCGCACGTCCGGGCCGAGCGCGTACGCCGGGCCGACGCAGGACGGGCACCCGCTGCCACAGCCGCAGGAGGCCAGGTGCTCACGGGCGCGGTCGTAAAGGGCGGGCGCGCTCCGGAAGAGGCGCTCGGAGAATCCGATGCCGCCGGGCGTCATGTCGAAGAGGTAGATCGTGGGCCGCTCGGTGTGCGGCGAGCGCACCTCCACCGCGAGCCCGAGGTCGTGCGGGTCGCACATGAGGAAGAGCGGCGCGAGGCCGTGCAGCAGGTTGCCCAGGCCCGCGAGCGCGACCTCGACGCGCTCCTTGGGCCAGCCGGCGGTCGCGCGCTCGGGGAGCGCGCACCAGAAGGCCGTCGTCTGCAGCTCCTGCTCGGGAAGGTGGATCTTGCCCCAGCCGACGTTCTCGTGCGTGTACATCGTGAGCTTCTTGTAGATGGTGGTCAGCGTCGAGACGAGGACCTCGCCGTGCGCGAGGTCGAAGCCGCGCTCAGCCGAGCGGCATTCGAACTCGTCGATGACGCGGATGCGGACCGCCAGCTCGGCCTGTGTGTAGTAGTCGACCTTCACCTCGCGCACGTAGGCCTTCGCGTTGTCCCAGTCGAGGCGCTCGACCTGGAGCTGCTTGCCCTCGTGGAGGTAGATGGCCTGCTCGTGCAGCATCACCTGCGCGGCGAAGCGGTCGATCTCGCCGATGACCTTCACCTTGCCGTCGTGGTGCTCGGAGCCGACCACGCGCGGCGCCGGACCGGTGGTGTCGACGATGACGACGTTGTCGTTGGTCGCCGTGCGCAGCGAGGTCGTCTCCGCCGGGAAGGCCTGATCGGACCAGTGGTACTTGCCGCCGGCCTCGTGGAGCACGCCCTGCTCGTCGAGGTACGCGAGGACGCCGGGCGTGTCCTCCGTCCCGAAGCGCTCGCGCGTCTCGAAGGGGATCTCGAAGGCCGCGCACTTGAGGTGATGCACGAGCACATGGAGGTTGTCGGGGTTGACGAGGCCCGCCTCGGGTGAGCGCTCGAGCACGTACTCAGGGTGCTGGACGACGTACTGGTCGGTGGGCGACGACGACGCCACGAGGAAGGCCGCGGACAGCTCCTCGCGCCGCCCGGCGCGGCCCATCTGCTGCCAGGTGGACGCGACGGTGCCGGGGTAGCCCAGCAGCACCGCCGCCTGGAGCGCGCCGATGTCGATGCCCAGCTCGAGCGCGTTCGTGGAGACGACGCCGCGCACGGATCCGTCCCGCAGACCGCGCTCGATGGCGCGGCGCTCCGACGGGAGGTACCCGCCGCGGTAGCCGCGGATGAGGTCGCTCGGCCACTGCGGCTGGGGGAAGCGCGAGCGCAGATAGGTGAGCAGCAGCTCGGTCTCGACGCGCGACCTGGCGAAGGCGATGGTCTGCACGCCCGACGCGAGGAGCGTCGCGGCGATGTCCCGTCCGGTGAGCAGCGCGCTCTTGCGCACGCCGAGGTTTCGGTTCACCACCGGTGGGTTCACGAACACGAGGACCTTCTCGCCGCGGGGCGCGCCCGACTCGTCGATGACGACGACGTCGTCCTCGATGTGCTTGCGCGCAAGCTCGGCGGGGTTGGCGATCGTCGCCGACGTGCAGATGAACACCGGATGCGATCCGTAGAACTCGCAGATGCGCCGCAGCCGGCGGAGCACGTTCGCCACGTGGCTGCCGAACACACCGCGGTAGGTGTGCAGCTCGTCGAGGACGACGTACTGCAGGTTCTCGAAGAGCTTCACCCACTTGGTGTGGTGGGGGAGGATCCCGGTGTGGAGCATGTCGGGATTCGTGATGACGACATGGCCGGCGCTGCGGATGGCCGCGCGCACCGCGGGTGGCGTGTCCCCGTCGTACGTATACGTCTTGAGCTCGATGTCCATGTCGGTGGACTCGCGCTCGAGCTCGGTGAGCTGGTCCTGCGACAGCGCCTTGGTGGGGAAGATGTAGAGCGCCCGCGCGGAGTGGTCCTTGGCGATGGCGTCGAGGACCGGGAGGTTGTAGCAGAGCGTCTTGCCCGAAGCGGTGGGCGTGACGATCACCGTGTGGCGCCCCGCGCGGGTGGACTCGAGCGCCGCGACCTGGTGCGAGTAGAGCTCGCCGATCCCGCGCCGCCGGAGCGCCGCCGCGATGCGTCCGTCCAGCCAGTCGGGGAACGGTGCGTAGCGCGCCGGCTTTGGGGGAAGCCGTTCCCAGCGCGTGACCATCTGCTGGAAGTCCTCGTCGCGCGCCAGCCCTTCCAGGATCTGCTCCAGGCTGGTGCGGGCGGGGAACCGAACGGACGTTCTCATCGAGGCTGTGGACGATATGGAACGCGTGTTCGACCGTCAATGGCGGCGCGAAAGAGGCCGTTTTCGCGCCTCATCCGGGGCGGTGAGCGGACGCGGTCTCGCGCTAGGTCCGGGCGATGAGGCCCTCGTGCGGCTCGAGGACCAGATCGCGGCCGGCGAGGCCCTCGCGGCCGGGATCGCTCGACAGCACGAGCGCCGGCCGGTCCGAAGGCAGTGCGATCCGCCGCCGTGTCGCCGTGAAGTTCAGCCCGACCGTGAGCCGCTCGCCTGCGACGGCGCGCTCGAAGAGATACACCCCGCGCGGCGACGGCAGCGAGCGGTACGTCCCGGTCCGCAGGGCGTCAGAGGCGCGGCGGATCCGCAGTAGGCGGCGATAGAACGAGAGCAGCGACGTGGGGTCGCGTCGCTGTTCCGCCACGTTCACTCGGTCGGCGTCCGCGGCCATGGGGAGCCACGGTGCGCCGGTGGTGAAGCCCGCGTTCGCGGATGCGTCCCACTGCATCGGCGTCCTCTCGGGGTCGCGACCGGCCACGTCGACGACGCGCTCGGGCGGGATCGGCACGTCGGTCATGCCGATCTCCTCGCCGTAGTAGATGAAGGGCGTCCCACGCAGCGTGAGCAGGAGCATCGCCGCGACGCGCGCGTTCTCGAGCCCGTATCGCGTCGCGGCGCGGCTGCGATCGTGGTTCGAGAG
>DASSPF010000219.1:0-2330 GCA_035699805.1 Candidatus Limnocylindria bacterium
CGCGGCTGGTCCGCGAGCTGCTCGCGAGCAGCGACGCGCGCGTCGTCGTGGGGCGGTGTCTCTCGTACGGCACCGGGGTCACGTACTGGCCGCTCGCGGAGATCGTGCGCCAGATCGGCGACGTGCGCGCCGCGCTCGGCAACGCCCCCGACGCCGACCTCGTGGCGGCGCGCGTGGACGCGGCGATCGGCACCGCGGGCGCGGCGACGGCCGACGACATCGCCTGGGGCTTCCGCCGTCTCTTCGAGACGCTCGCGCGCGAGCGTCCGCTCATCATCGTGCTCGACGACATCCACTGGGCCGAGCCGACGCTCCTCGACCTCATCGAGTACGTTGCGACGTTCGCACGCGACGCGGCGCTGACCATCCTGTGCACCGCGCGCGCGGAGCTCTTCGAGCGCCGCGGGGCGTGGGCCACACCGCGTCCGAACGCGCTCGTGCTCACGCTCGAGCCGCTCGGCGGAGCCGACACCGCCCACCTGGTGGAGGGGCTCGGCGCGCTGCGCGCCGAGCAGCGCGCACGCATCGTCGAGGCTGCCGAGGGGAACCCGCTCTTCGTCGAGCAGCTCGTCGCGATGCAGCGCGAGCACGGTGACGACGCGCTCGCCATCCCACCCACGCTCCAGGCGTTGCTCGCCGCGCGCATCGACGGCCTGGCTCCACAGGAGCGCGCGGTCCTCGAGCGTGGCGCCATCGAGGGGCGGCTCTTCCACCGCGGCTCCGTCCAGCAGCTGCTGCCCGAGCCGGAGCGCCCCGGCATCGGGGCGCATCTGCTCACGCTGGTGCGCAAGGCCCTCGTCCGGCCGGATCAGGCGAGCCTTCCCGGCGACGACGGCTATCGCTTCGGCCACGTGCTCATCCGCGACGCGGCGTACGACGCCATGCCCAAGCGGCAGCGGGCCGACCTCCACGAGCGCTTCGCGGACTGGCTCGAGCGGCGTCTGGGCGACGCCGCGCCGCCGGAGATCGTGGGCTACCACCTCGAGCAGGCGCATCGCTATCGCGGCGAGCTCGGCGAGGCGGACGCGTCGCTCGGCGCACGTGCGGCGGAGCAGCTGCGGCGCGCCGCCGTGGCGGCGCGCTTGCGCGGCGACGTGCCGGCGACCATCGGCTTCTTCACGCGGGCGGTCGAGGCGCTGCCGGCGGCGGCCGCGGGGCGGCCTGCGCTCCTGCTCGATCAGGGCGAGGCGCTGCACGCGCACGCGGAGTACGCCGCGGCGAAGGACGTTCTCGAGCGGGCACTGCGCGAGGCGCGCGACAGCGGCGACGCGCATGTCGAGTGGCGCGCCCGCCTCGAGCTCGCGACCCTGCGCACCCTCCTCGAGCCGGATGCCTGGACCGCGGAGGCGGTCGCGGACGGACGAGCCGCCATCGCGTACGCCGAGGAGCACGGCGACAATGTGGTGGCGGTCCATGCGTGGCGGTTCATCGCGAACCACGCCGGCTACGCCGGCCGGCTCGCGGAGGAGGCCGCCGCGCTGGACCAGGCGCTGCGGCACGCACGCGCGCACGGCGACCGGCTGCTCGAGGTCGAGGTCCTGCGCTGGCACGTGCCCGGGGTCCTCTTCGGCGAGACGAGCGTGGAGGACGGGCTGCGCCGCACCGACGAGCTCCGCCGCCTCATCGGGGATGTGCCGTCGGCGAAGGGGTTCGTCGACCACATGACCGCGCACCTGCTCGCGCGCGTCGGCGAGCACGATGAGGCGCGTCGCATCGTCACGGAGTGGCGGGAGCACCTGCGCGAGCTCGGACAGATCCTCATGCACGCGATCACCTCGTACTGCGCGTGGGACGTCGCGAACCACGCGGGCGACTGGGCGGCCGGCGAGCCGCCGCTGCGCGAGGCCTACGCGCTCCTGGAGAGCCGCGGCGAGAAGGGACAGCTCTGCACGACCGCCGCGCACCTCGCCCAGTCGCTGCTGCGCCAGGGTCGCTACGAGGAGGCCGAGCGCTTCGCGCGGCTCAGCGGCGAGATCGGATCGCGCGACGACGTCTTCAACGAGCTCCTGTGGCGCTCGATCCTCGCGGAGACGCTCGCCGCACGTGGCGCGGGTGGCGACGAGGCCACCGCGCTCGCGCGCGAGGCGGTGGCGCTCGCCGACGGCTCCGGGTTCTTCGAGTACCGCGGCGACACGCGCGTGGCGCTGGCCGCGGCGCTCGGCGCCGGTCCGGAGGCGGCGCGCGCGCTGGACGAGGCGCACGACATCTACGCGCGCAAGGGCAACCGCATCATGCAGGACCGCGTCGCGCGGCTGCGCGCGCGCTCCCTCGCTCCGTAGACTTCGCGGATGCCGCGCACGGCCCGACCCGGTCCCAAACGCGCCAAGGCG
>DASSPF010000220.1:0-7371 GCA_035699805.1 Candidatus Limnocylindria bacterium
CCGCTGCACCGCCACAGCGGATTCCCGGCGGCATCCTGCGCGACCATGAGGCCGACGTAAGGATGGCCGTTCCCGTCGAGGTCACCATCGGTGATGGCCGCGGCCGGCGCCGCGCCGACCACCATCAGGGTGAGCAGCATGACGACGACCGTGAAGCGCTTGAGCATGTGTCCCCTTCCTCCCTGGACCCGGGGCCTCGTGGCCCCGACGCCTCTCACCCTACCGCACGCTCGACCGGCCGGCAGGTCGCGGAGCGGGATCAGCCGCCGGGTCAGCCCGGCTTTCCGAACATGAAGCGGCCCTGGCACGCGCCAGGGCCGCCGCGGGTCGCCAGCACGGGCCGGCCTAGCGGCCGACGCCGAGCAGGAACAGCAGGATGATCAGCGCGAGCGGCGCGCCGAGCAGCCACAGAAGGATGAGGACCATCGTGTTCCGCCTCCTTTATCCGATGCGCGTCGTGCGGTCGCTGGGCCGCGTCTCCCGCACCTCGGGGTACGGCTCCAGGCGCACGCGGTACCGACCGACGGTCATCGGCTCGCCGCTGGCGATCCACCCTCCGATGACCGATCCCATGAGCCCGATGAGCAGCGCCGTCGCCGCGGCAAGCGCACCGTTGCGCAGCGCGATGGCGAGATTCGGGTCGACGGGCTGCCCGGGCACCGCCGGCACCGCCGGCGTCGGGGCCAGGCTCGCGTACCAGCCGTTGAACACCGCGCCGCTCAGCGAGGCCAGCACGACCATGAGGAAGACCGCCACGAGCCACGCGAGCGCGCCCTGCAGCGTCGCATCCTCGGCCCGCCGGATACCGGAAATGCGGCCGGCGATCCAGCCGCCGAGGACGAATGCGAAGAACGAGGAGAACACCGCGAACATCAGCGATCCGAAGCCCACCCCGCTCCACGTCGTGATGCGCGCCTCCGCGCCGGCGCGATGCGCCCCGATCGCGGTACCGATGAGTCCGAAGAGCACCACCGCGACCACCGCCGCGAGCGCTCCCACGATGACCGCGGTCCAGTTGATCGGCCAGACCGTCCACCCGGTCGCGACCGCGGGACGCCCGGCCATGTCGTTGTCACGGATCACGAAACACCCCCGCTGTGAGCCTTTTCTCACAGCGGGGGTGCAGAGGTCATGCCAGCACTTGCGTCACGCGAGCGACCCTGCGCTCGCCGGGATCACTTCCGGCGGAGGAAGCTGGGGACCTCCAGATCGTCGGGGTCGAACTTCTTCTCCTCGACCGCGGGCGCCGGCTTCGCGGCGGTCACGCCGACCGCGGCCTGCTGCGGGTGCGCCTGCGACGGCCGCTCGGCCTGGCGCGGCTCGATCTGCCGCTTGTAGATGGGCTGCTCGAGGCGGCGCAGCGGCCGTGCCTGGTCGAAGCCCGTGGCGATGACGCTGATCTTCACGTCGTTCTGGAGGCGCTCGTCGATGACCGCGCCGAAGATGATGTTCGCCTCGGGATCCGCGGCGGCGTGGATGATCTCCGCGGCTTCGTTCACCTCGAAGAGCGTGAGGTCGGGCCCACCGCTGATGGTGAAGAGCACCCCGCGAGCGCCGTCGATGCTCTGCTCGAGCAGCGGCGACATGATCGCCTGACGCGCCGCGTCCGCGGCGCGCGTCTCGCCCGAGCCGTGGCCGATCCCCATGAGCGCCGAGCCGGCGTTGGTCATGATCGTCTTCACGTCGGCGAAGTCGAGGTTGATGAGACCGGGCACGGTGATGAGGTCGCTGATGCCCTGCACGCCCTGGCGCAGGACGTCGTCGACGATGCGGAACGCGTCGGTCATCGTCGTGCGCTTCTCCACCACCTGGAGCAGCCGGTCGTTCGGGATGGTGATGAGCGTGTCGACCTTGTCCACGAGGTCGTTGATCCCCTGCTCCGCCAGGAGACGCCGCTTGCTGCCCTCGAACTGGAAGGGCTTCGTCACCACGGCGACCGTGAGCGCGCCGATGTCCTTGGCGATCTCGGCGATGATCGGCGCGGCCCCGGTCCCGGTCCCACCGCCCATGCCGGCGGTCACGAAGACCATGTCCGCTTCCTTGAGCGCCTCGTACAGCTTCTCGCTGTCGTCCTCGGCCGACTTGCGGCCGACGGAGGGATCCGCGCCCGCGCCAAGACCCTTGGTGATCTTGTCGCCGATGCGGATCTTGTGCGGGGCGTCGGACATGAGCAGGGCCTGCGCGTCGGTGTTCACCGCGATGAACTCGACGCCCATGAGCTCGGCGCGGATCATGCGGTTCACCGCATTCGATCCACCGCCACCAACGCCAACGACCTTGATGAGGGCGAAGTTCTCTATGTCGCTCCGGAGGGGCATGGGCGAGCCTCCACTACGTTCCATGCCGTTGCCCCTCCCCTGACGGCCGCAACATGGAGTTCTTCTGTTGTGCGTCGAACTCTATACCCATACGCCCAGAAGGGCGAGACGTTATGGCGCGGTCGCTAGGGCATGAGCCCCCGGAAGAGCTTCCCGATCCGGCCACCCAGGCCATCGAGCGAGCGCCCCGCGGCGCGCCCGTCGTCGGCGGTCCAGTTCTTCACCCCCCAGAGCAAGAGGCCCGAGGCCGCCGAGTAGGGCGGGGTCGAGATGGAGTCGGTGAGGCCGCCCAGGCCGGCAGGGGCGAGGACCCGCGCGCTCATGCCCAGCTGATCCCGGGCGGCCCGGGCGATGCCGGTGAGCTGCGCGCCGCCGCCGGTCAGCGCGAGGCCGGCCTGGAGGCGGTTGGTCGCCCCGGCAGCCTCGATCTCGCGCGCGATGTGGTCGAACAGCTCGGTCGTCCGCGCCTCGATGATCTGCGCGACGTGCCGCCGGGTGATCGGCCGGGGCAGCTCCTCGCCGATGGAGGTGATCTGGATCACCTCGTCCGGGTCGACGTCCAGCGGCAGGGCCGTCCCCTGCTTCAGCTTGAGCGACTCGGCCACGTCGGGCGTCACACGGAGCACCAGGCCGAGGTCGCTGGTGACGCTCCGCGCGCCCATCGGGATGGTCGCGCAGTGGCTGATGGAGCCGTCCTGGAAGATGGCCACGTCGGTGGTGTCGCCGCCGATGTCGCAGAGGGCCACGCCGAGCTCGCGATCCTCCTCCGACAGGAGCGCCTCGGCCGTCGCGAGCGGCGCGAGGACGAGCTCGTCGATCTCGATCCCGGCCTTCTGGACGCACTTGGAGAGGTTCTGGACGCTGGTGGAGGAGGCGGTGACGATGTGCGTCTCCACCTCCAGACGCACCGCGCTCATGCCGATGGGGTCGCGGACGCCCTCCTGCCCGTCCACCACGTAGCCACGCGGGATGACGTGGAGGATCTCGCGGGTGTTGGGGATGCTGACGGCGCGGGCGGCCTCGATGGCCCGGACGGTGTCCTCCCGCTGGACGTCGTGCTGCCGGCTGGACACCGCGACCATGCCGCGCGAATTCTGCGACCCGATGTGGCTGCCGCTGATACCCACGAAGGCCGAGCGGACCTTGAGCCCGGAGAGGCGCTCGGCGGCATCCACCGCCGCGGCGACGGATTGGACCGTCCGGTCGATGTCCACGACCACGCCCTTGCGCAGCCCGTCGGAGGGCGCCTGGCCGATGCCGATGACGTCCACGCCGCCGGTGCGCGCCTCGACCTCACCGATGAGGACGCAGACCTTCGTCGTTCCGATGTCGATCGCGACGAGCACGGTCTGGTCAGCCACGGCCTACCTCGATGACGATCTCTCCCTACGTCCCCACGCGCGCCTGCAGGACCGCCGTGCTAGAGGAAGTGACGGCGGATGACCGCCACATTCTGGAATATCCGCCAGCCGAACGCGAAGAGGGCCACCAGATACAGGTCGATGCCCAGTCGGTCGCCCAGGAAGGTGAGGCCCGCCGCGAGGAGGAAGTTCGTGTAGAAGCCCGAGAGGAAGATCCGCGTATCGAAGTGTCCCTCCAGCTCCGCGCGGTATGCGCCGAGGAGCGAGTCGAGCGCGGCGAGGATGCCCACCGCGGTGTAGCGCGCCCACTCGATCGGGAGGTTGAAGCGCAGCGCGAGCCCGAGGAGCACCCCGGCGACCAGGCCGAGGAGCGGGAGCCACATCTACTGCGGGCTGACGACGATGCGATCGGCGCTGCGCACGTCGACGTAGTCTAGGCGGCGCTGCGGGTTGTCCCGCAGGTAACGCCTCGCCAGTGCCAGCTTCTCCTCGAAGTTCTCGGGCCCGCCGAAGCGGATCTCCCAACCGGTCCCGAAGCGCAGCGCCAGGCCCGTTGCGCCGGCGGTCATCACCACACGCGGCGCCGTCGCGTCGGCGCGCAGCTCGCCCGGGCCAAGGCCCGCCAGGCGCAGCGCGGCGAGGACGAGCGCCGGGTCGATGCGCTCTCCCGGCGTGCGCGCGCCGCGCTCGTCGAAGACGCGCAGGTCCGGCGCTCCGCCGGCATCGGCCGACGGGAAGAGGAAACCCTCGGCATCGACGAACCACTCGAGACCGTTCGACGCCACCCATCGCCCGATCGCGACACGCTCGACCAGCGTGATGCGGGCCGCCCCGGGGAGCGTGATCTCGACGCGGGCGTCGCGGACGGCGGGCAGCGCGCGGAGCCGCCGGCGCGCCTCGCCCGCACTGGCGATGAACGCGGGTTCATCGAGGAGCCCGCTCTGCGCCACGGCCTGGCCCACCCGGACGTGGCGGGCGCCGTTCACGTCGACCCTGGCGATGGCCGGCGAGTCGGAGAACGAGAGCCACACCAGTGCGGCGCTGCACACGAGCGCGGCGACGCCCGCGGCGGCGCGCGCGCCGTCACGGATCGTGACCGCGGCGCGGCGGGTCTTGCGGGGGCGGGCGCGCGAAGAGCGCGCGCTCAGCGGCGCCGCCGGCGCGCGTCCTCGAGCGCCCAGTCGATGAGCCGGGTGAGCAGCTCGCCGAAGGGGATCCCCGCGGCGCGCGCGGCCTTCGGCAGGAGGCTGTTCGCGGTCATGCCCGGGATCGTGTTCACCTCGAGCGTCGCCATGCGCTCGCCCGACCAGACGAAGTCGGTCCGCGACATCCCGCGGCAGCCGAGCGCGGCGTGCGCACGCACCGCGAGGTCCTGCGCGCGCGCCGCCACCGCCGCGGGGATGTCGGCCGGCACGATCTCCTCGCTCTCCCCGGCGTCGTACTTCGCGTGGTAGTCGAAGAACGCGCGCCGGGTGACGATCTCGATGACCGGAAGTGCCTGCGGAGCGTCGTTCCCGATCACCGCGACGGTGAGCTCGCGTCCGGCGAGGTACTCCTCGACCAGCGCGCGCTCGTCGTGGCGGAGCGCGTCGGCGATCGCCGGCCCGAGGTCCTCGTCCCGGCGCACGATGGCGGCACCCACGCTCGACCCGCTCGCCACCGGCTTCACGAACGCAGGGAGCCCGACCGCACGCGCGCGCTCCAGGTCCGCCCCCGTCGCCGCGCTCACCGCCGCGCCGCGCGGCACGTCGATGCCGGCGGCCGCGAGCACGGTCTTCGTCATGACCTTGTCCATCGCGAGCGCCGAGGCGAGCACACCCGACCCCGTGTACGGGATGCCGAGCGTGTCCAGGAGACCCTGGATGCGACCGTCCTCGCCCCAGGTCCCATGGAGCGCGACGAACACCACGTCGAGCGGCTCGCCCGTGTCGGTGATGGCCCGGGTCGCCGGGACGAGCGCCCGTGACGCGCTCTCGATCTCCGCCTCGAGACCCTTGGGCAGCTCGTGCGCCGGCTCGACCCGCGCGCCGCCGGCGAGCAGCTCCTGGGCCTGCGCGCGCTGCGCGTCGTTGAGCGCGGGATTGCGCACCATCAACGCGAGCGGGTCGAGCAGCACGACCTCGAAGCGCTCCGTTGGGAGCGAGCGCGCGATCTGCGCGCCGGTCGCGAGCGAGATGTCCCGCTCCGCCGACGCGCCACCGGTGAGCACGCCCACGCGGATCTTCTTCATCGGATGCGCTCCGGGCGCGTGCGCCGCGGGCCGGCGGGTGATGCGCGCAGGGCCGCACGCCGCGGGCCGGCGGGCGACGCGGCCGGCCGGTGGGTCATGCCCCAAGCGGGGCGCGCCTTCCGCGGGTCGGCGGGTGACGCGCGCAGGGCCGTCGTCCTCCGACGCGAGAGCCCGAGGGACCCGCGCACGCGCGTCCGCCGCGCGGCCGTACATGACGGGCCGCGGGTATCGGGCTCGCAGCGAGGAGGGCGACGCCCGGAGCGCGGCAGGACCCGCCGCCCGCGGGGCGCGGCGTGCAGAGCGCTCACCACTCCCCCACCAGCTCGACTTCAGGTACGAGCTCGACCCCGAACTGGTCGCGCACGGCGCGCTGGCAGCGCTCCATGAGCGTCCGCACGTCGCGAGCGCTCGCGTCGCCGATGTTCACGATGAAGTTCGCGTGCTTGGTGCTCACCATCGCGCCGCCCTCCGTCGCGCCCTTGAGCCCGGCCGCCTCGACGAGCCGCCCGGCGTGGTCGCCAGGGGGATTGCGGAAGATCGATCCGGTGTTCGGCTGCGCGAGCGGCTGCTTGGCCATGCGCTCGTTCGCCATCTCCTTGATGCGGCGCACCGCGGTCTCCCGATCACCGGCCTGGCCCCGGAAGCGTGCGCGCAGCACGATCGTCGGTGTGCCCTGCAGCGCCGAGGTGCGGTACGCGAAGGCGAGGTCGGCGTTCGTGGCGGTCCAGCGCCGGCCGGTGAGGTCCATCAGCTCGGCGTCCACCAGGTCGTCCTTGGTCTCCTTGCCGAACGCCCCGGCGTTGCCGTGCACCGCGCCACCGACCGTTCCCGGCACCGTCGCCATCCACTCCAGGCCGATGATGCCGTTCCGCGCCGCGACCGCCGCCACGCTCGCCATGGGCGTACCCGAGGATGCGGTGATGGTCGTGCCATCCACCTCGGTCTCGGCCCAGTCGTTGTGCAGCACGACGCCCTTGATCCCGTCGTCGGCGACGAGCAGGTTGGTGCCCGCGCCGAGGATGAAGACCGGCAGCTCGTGCTCGTGAGCGACCGCGACCGCGCCGACCAGATCGCGCTCGCTCGTGACCCGCACGTAGTACTCCGCCGGGCCGCCGATGCGCAGGCTGGTGTGCTTCGCCAGCGGCTCGCTCCGCAGGCCGATGGGGCTCGCCTTCATACCGGCGTCCGCAGGAGCTCGAGCACGCGCAGCCCCACCGGACGCACATCGCCTGCGCCCATCACCAGAACCGCCTCGCCCGGGCGCGCGAAGTCCGCGGCGAGACGCGCGGCCATCTCGCCGTCCGGCGCGTACACGCCACCCACGGCGTCCGCGAGCGCGCGCGCCCGGCCGTGCGGGTCGGCCGCCTCGCGCGCCGAGCGGAAGGTCTCCACGATCACCACCGCGCGCGGCCGCCGCAGCACGGTCACGAACTCGTCGAAGAAGGCCGCGAGCCGGCTGGGG
>DASSPF010000221.1:0-13466 GCA_035699805.1 Candidatus Limnocylindria bacterium
TTCGGCGTGTCGGACATCGGCTGGCACTTCTGGGGGTACGAGATGGGCGAGGCCTCGCCCTGGAAGGATCCCGAGAAGCTCGTCGAGCGGTCACCGCTCACATACGTGCCCAATGTGACGACGCCGGTGCTCATCCTCCACGCTGAGACGGATGTGCGCTGCCCGATCGAGCAGGCCGAGCAGTTCTTCGTCGCGCTGCGACTGCACGGCGTCGAGACGGAGTTCGTGCGCTTCCCCGAGGACAACCACGACCTCACCCGCGGCGGGAAGCCGCGCAACCGCGTGGAGCACTGCCGGCGCATCGCCGACTGGTTCGACGCCCACCCCTAGGGCGCGCGCACCTCGTCGCACTGCCGCAATAGGACCTCGACCGCTTCACGCCTGCGGAACACGAAGGGGTGTGCGAAGAAATCGCGCGCGATCACGAGCTGCGCCCGCGCTTCGTCGGACCGGCGCTGCGGGATCAGGAAGCGCGCGTAGTCGACCCGCGCGAGCGTGGCGAGCCAGCTGTAGCCCTTCGCTGCATCGATCGCCAGCCGGAAGAGGCGGTCGGCTCCCACGGTCTCGCCCTGCGCCCCGCGGACCATCGCGAGCGCGACCGCGGTCGTAGAACGCGAGAACGCATCGTCGTCGGCGATCTCCTGATAGGCGCGCTCCGCGGAGCGGCGTGCCTCCTCGACCCGTCCCGCGCCGAGTAGCGCTCGGGCGAGCTGCTGCCGAGTCTCGCCCACGAAGGCTGCGGTCGTACCCCGCAGCTCGTGACGCCGCAGCAGATCCGCCAGCTTCTCGATCGCCTCCTCGTATCGTCCCGTTGCGGTGAACACCGATCCGGCCGCCTGCAACGCGCCGGTACCAGGCAGGCCAAGCTGGGGCACGACCCGGAGCCAGGCCTGTGCCGTCTCGAGCGCCGTCTCGAAGTCGCCGGCAACGTCAGCGAGGGCGAACCTGGCCCAAATTGGAGTCATCAGCCGGGTGACCTTCGATTCGCTCCGGGCCGCCGAAGCGATGCGCTCCAGCTGGACCGCCTCGAACGTCGCGAAGTCACCCAAGAACCGGGCGACCTGGGCCTCCATGTTGAGTAGCGCGACCCAGTGCCGACGAGCGTCGTGCAGCGAGGCGTAGTCGTGGGCAGTCCGGAGGAGCGCGGCGCAGCCGACCAGGTCTCCGCGATGCCGCGCGGGCCAGCTCGCCGCGAGGAGCGCGAAGACCACGAGGTCATGGTCGGCGACGGCGCGTGCGGCAGCGACCGCCTCGGCCGCAGCCTCCGTGCCGGCATCAAGCTCTCTCACCTGGAGCTCGATCAGTTCGACGAGCGCCTCGCTTGGCCCGGCGCTGCGGGCCACGGCGAGGGCAGCCTCGACATCCGCTCGTGCCGCTCCGATGCCATCCACGACGGCACGCTCGAGCGCCGCGAACGCCGCCGCTTCCACGCGAACATCGAGTGGCACGGCGAGCGCGTCGGAGATGACCGCAGCGCGTGAGTACAAGGTCAGGGCCGCCCGGTGCTCATCTGCGCGACGGGCCCGCCGCGCGGCGTCGAGCAGCAGATCGAGCGCGCGGCGCCCGAGCGCATCGGCACCGTGGGCGCGGAGTTCCCGAGCGAGGGCATATGCCTGATCGGCGTGATAGGCCACGATCTCCGCGTACTCCGTCGCGCGCTGGCCCGCGACCGACTCGAGCCAGCGCCCGGCCGCGTCGTGCAGACGCGAGCGCTCCTCCTTCGGTACGGACTCGTAGGCGACGTCTCGGATGAGGATGTGCTTGAACTGCCACGCGCGACCGCCGCCGGGGCCACGCTCGTTGCGCTCCACCACGAAGTCGCGTCGCGCGGCGGCGAGCAGCAGCTCGTCGATGCGGCCGTCGGTCGGGCCGAGCGCCGTCAGCGCGTCGGGGTAGAAGACCTTGCCGATGACCGACGCGCGCTGCAGCACGCGCTTGACCTCGGGTGCGAGCTGGTCCAGGCGCGCAGCCAGGAGACCCTGGAGTGATGCCGGGATGGCCACGTCGCCGATGGTCCGCGTCGCCACCCAGCGTCCGTCACGCCGCTCGATGTGACCGGCGCCGATGAGCATCCGCAGCAGCTCCTCGACGTACAGCGGATTGCCCTGCGCCCGCTCGGTGAGAGTGTCGCGCAGCGTCTCGGGGAGATCGTCGATGTCCAAGAGGGCCGCGATGAGCCGGCGCGTCTCGTCGGCCGTCAGGGGCTCGAGCCTGACCGCCGTCGTGTTCATCAGGCCGCCACCCCACGAGGGCCGGTGGTCGCGGAGGTCCGGCCGCGCCAGGCAGAGGATGAAGAGCGGCGCGCGCGACCACTCCGCCAGGTGCTCGATCATCGCGAGCATCGGGTCCTCGGCCCAGTGGATGTCATCGAAGATGAGCGTGAGCGCTGACTCCTTCGCGCGCTCCTCGAAATAGCGGCGCACACCCCAGCGCAGCTCCTGGCCGAGATCGCTCGCGGCGGTCCCGGGGAGCGTGTCCTCCGCCCGCTCGAGCCCGACGACGACCGCAAGGCGCCGCGCCACCGTGTCCGCGTCGTCCGCGTTCTCGCCGAATGCCGCGAGCACGACCGCGCGGAGCTTGCGCAGCGCCTCTTCCCTGGTGTCGTCGGGGCCGATCTTGGCGTCCGCACGCAGCATCTCCTGCAGCGGCCAGTAGGTGATGCCCGCGCCGTACGGCAGGCAGCGGCCGCGCAGCACACCGTTGCGTCCGATGACCTCGATGAGCTCGGCGATCAGGCGCGACTTCCCGACGCCCGCCTGGCCGTACACCGTGACGAGGGACGCCGTGCCCTCCTCGGTGACCTTGCGATGCGACTCGTGCAGGAGCCGCAGCTCGGCATCCCGTCCGATGAGCGGCGCGCGCAGCTGCCCCAACCCGCGGCGCTGCTCGGGGAGGGCGCTCTCGAGCGCGAGCGCGGGGAAGAGCTCGAGCGCGCCAAAGCCCTTCGCTTCCACGCTGCGCGCGTCGCCAAAGCGCACCGATGCCGCGGTCAGCGTCCGGGTCACCGCCCCGACGACGATCTCGTCGGGTGAAGCACTCTGCTGCAGCCGCGCGGCGGCGTTCACCGGCGGTCCGGTCACCAGCGTCTCGGTGCCCTCGCCGCCCGCGACGACGTGCCCGCTATCGATCCCGATGCGCAGGCTCAGCGTGAACGGGAGGCTCGGGCCGAGCGCGGCGACGCGCTCGCGCAGCGCGAACGCCGCACGCACGGCGCGCTCGGCGTCGTCGTCATGCGCCACCGGTACGCCGAAGACGGCCATGACCGCATCGCCGACGAATTTCTCCACCGTCCCGCCGTGCTCGGCGAGCACCCCACGCATCTCGGCGAACACGCGTGCCAGGGTCCGGCGCACGAGCTCGGGGTCCTCGGCGTTGCCGAGCTGCGACGACCCGACGATGTCCGCAAAGAGGAGGGTGGCAAGCTTGCGCTCCTCTGGCACACCGTGAGTCTAGGAAGCAGGTCCAGCCTTTCTGACCCCCGCGAGGCTGGCCGCGAGTGCGGCGAAGGTGCCCAGTCCGAGGACGATGATGGCCGTGGAGATCGCGCGGCCCAGCGCCGTCATCGGCTCCGGCGTGGTGTGGCCCGCGGTGACGAGCGTCGCCACGGCCCAGGCGTAGCCCTGGGCGACGTTCCCGAACGACGCCGGCTCGACCGCGGCGATGGCAGCACCGCCCAGCAGCACCACCGCCGCGAGCGTCGCGAGAAGGGCCAGCAGCGCCGCGCGTGTCAGCGGGCGACCCAGCCGGTCCGCGACCAGCGCGACCACGGCGAGCGCGCGCAGCAGGCGCGCGGCGCGCAGCACCCGCAGCGCCTGCGCCTCGGGCGGCACGAGCAGCGGCGGCGACACCACCAGGAGCGCGAGATCGGCCCAATGCGAGCGCAGGTGGCCGCGCCGATCCACCGCGCGGTAGAGATCGATCGCGTAGTCGAGCGCGAACGCGAGCCAGATGGCTGCGTTCGCCGCCGTCGCGGCGCGCCGCACCGTGGGATCGTGGCTCGTCTCCTCGAGCACGAGCACGGGAACGAGGAGCAGCGCGAGGAAGAACGTGACCCAGGCGCCGAGCATGGCGCGCGCAAGCCTAGGATCCGTGGCGTGAGCGTGCGACACGCGACGCCGGACGATGCCGATGCGATCGAGCGCGTGCGCACCGACACCTGGCGTGCGGCCTATCGCGGGCACATGCCCGACGCCGTGCTCGACGGTCTGGGCTACGACGGCTCGGCGCGACGTCGCTACATGGCCGAGATGCCCGCGGAACGATTCGCGCTCGTCGCCGAGCACGACGGAGCCGTGGTCGGCTTCTGCCTCGGCGGTCCCACGCGCGGCTCGGACGCGGCCTGGCCGGGTGAGGTCTACGCCATCTACGTGCTCCCCGCGCATCAGGGCCACGGTCATGGCGGCGCGCTCCTCCGCGCGGGATTCGGCGAGTGCGTCCGGCGCGGCTGGGGCGGCGTGGTGGTCTGGGTGCTCCGCGAGAACGGTCCCGCGCGTGCGTTCTACGAGCGGATGGGTGGGCGGCACCTCGCGCAGCGGGATGAGGAACGCGAGATCGCGGGCGTGTTGGTCACCGAGGCCGCGTACGCCTGGGACGACGTGCGCGCCCTCGCAGGTTAGAGCTCGAGGTCGCGCGGCGGCTCGGCCGGCAGAGTCCAGCGGATGTACGACTTGCCCCACTTCTCATGCAGCGCGTTCGCCGCCTCCACCGTGGCGCGGAAGGCGTGGTCGAACGCGGCAGGATCGCGCCGCTCGCAGGCCGCGAGCGCCGGGGCGAGGTGCTCGGCCTCGAACGCGGCGACGTCGGCCGCGTACTTGGGCCGGACCACGGCGAGCTTGCGCTGGAGCCCGCGCACGCGCCGCACGAAGTACGCCGCCAGCTCCCAGTTCCCGGCGCGCGCCGCGTAGGCGCACTTCCACCAGGCGTTCCCGACCGACTGCATGAGCTCGCCGGTCCCCGGGAGGAGCTCGGCGATCTGCTCGAGCGACAGCTCGCCGTGGCTGGTGCGGATGCGGATGGCGTCGTCGGGCATGTGCGCGATAGTACGGACGTGAAGGCACGCCACGACCATCGCCGTACGCCCGCTCGCGCGCTGCGGAACTTCCTCGACTCCGAGATCCCGCTGCCGCGGCGTCTTGTTGTCACCGCGCGGAACGCCTGGCTGCGCATCGCGCTGCGGCAGGGCTGCTGCGGCCACGACGGCGAGCCTGGCTGCTGACTGCCCGCGCCGACGGAGGGTCCTCCGTCCCAGCAGAACCGCTAGCATGAGCATCCCGTGAAGGAATTCCTGCAGGGCCGCCGTCTGGGCTTCGCCCTCCGCTCACACCTCGCGTTCACCGCAGGTGGGCTCGCCCTCGCCGTGACGATCGCCGATCTCATGGCCTGGCTCGCGCTCGGATCGCGCGAGACGAACGGGTACGTCATCGTCGCGCAGTGGCTCGCGGTGGCCGTGATGCTCGTCGCGGGCCTCGCCGCCATCGCCGCGGTGGCCGAGCGCGCGGACGTCCTCGAGGAGGAGCGCGGGCTGGCGCGTGTGGACATCGTGGCCGCGGTCGCGGTCGTCGCGCTCTACGGGCTGTCGGCGTTCCTGCGGAGCCTCGAGCTGGGGAACGCTGCAGCGTCGCCCGCGCCGTTCCTGCTGGCCATCGCCGGTCTCATCGTGATCTTCGCCGACGCCGGCCTCGCCGCGAACATGTACAGCTCGCGCGAGTGGGAAGAGCTCGAGGACGAGCCGGTGCGGGAGCACCGCGTCCGGCGCCGCGCCGGCGGGCGGTAGCGCTCGGGCCCGTGGCCCGCGACCGCGGGCCTACAGCACCGGTCAGTTCTCGAAGACGCGGCTCCGGCGGATCTCGTAACCCGAGGCGAGGCAGTCCGCTTCCGAGCGCAGGCTGTTCGCCACGTACTCGCGGGGCACGATGACGTAATTGAACTGCCAGATCGCGCTGTAGCCCGGCATGCCGGGGACGCTGTCGTAGATGTTCAGCTGTCCCTCGACGCGGTCGGGAGTCCCGCGGAGCTTTCCGCGCTCGTCCAGGTCCACCGCGTAGACGACCTGATACTCCTGCGCGACCTTCACCCGCGATTCGTCGATGTCGACCTCGCCCTGCTCGCTGGCGAAGATGACGCGGCGGTCGAACCACACACGCTCGATCTCGTAGCCGAACGGGTTGTTGTAGTCGAGCGGCACCGTCGCGCCCGACGGATCCCGAGGGCGCACCTTCTCCTTCGCCTCGCCGCCCCGGATCTCCCAGACGCCCTCGGGCTCCACGCCCGCATTGTGCGCGCGTCACAGGTAGCGACCGCGCGAGCGACCGCTGCCAGGCTTGTCTAGACCGCTCGTGTCACCGCGTCAGCAGCGCGGCGTGCTTCGTGGCGCTCCGCCGCACGACGATCCTGGCGCTGCGCGCGATCGCCGGCTCGGGTCGTGCCAGGCGGAAGTGCCGGAGGATCGCGCCGGGCTCGCGTGCCAACTCCGCTCGGAGCGTCGCGTCGCGCATCAGCTCCTCGGCGGTCTTCGCATCGGCCAGCGCGGTCCGCACGGTCTCCCAGGTGCTGCTCATCTCATCCCTCCAGCGGAGCATGGCGCCAGCATCGGCGACGGTGGGCCCGACGTCTGCCGACGTGGTGGCGGCCGCTGCGCTTCGCTGCGCACATCACGGATGTGTCACGGGCGACACCTAGACTCCGCGGGATGATCCGCGTCGAGGACCTCCAGAAGCGCTACCGCAAGGCCGACCGCAACGCCGTGGACGGCATCTCCTTCGACGTCCAGGCCGGCGAATTCTTTGCGCTCCTGGGTCCCAACGGTGCCGGCAAGACCACGACCATCTCCATCCTGACGACCACCCTCGCGCCCACCGGGGGCACGGCGACCATCGACGGCCGTGACATCGTGCGCGAGGCGAGTGCCGTCCGCCGGATCGTCGGCATCATCTTCCAGAAGCCCAGCCTCGACCTGAACCTCACTGCCGAGGAGAACGTGCGCTTCCACGCCATCCTCTACGGCCTCTATCCGTACGCGCCGAGCTTCGGCCTCATGCCGAGCGCGTACCGCGAGCAGGTGCGCGAGCTCGCGACGCTGCTGCAGATCAACGAGGACATCCACAAGCCCATGCGCACGTTCTCCGGTGGCATGCGCCGCAAGCTGGAGATCGTGCGCAGCCTCATCCACCGTCCGAAGGTGCTGTTCCTCGACGAACCGACCGCGGGTCTCGATGTGCCGAGCCGGCGGACGCTCTGGGACTATCTGCGCACCATCCGCCGCGAGAGCGGCACGACGATCTTCCTCACCACCCATTACCTCGAAGAGGCCGAGGAGGCCGACCACATCTGCATCATCGATCAGGGTCGCATCGTGTCCTTCGGTACGCCGAGCGACATCAAGAAGGACCTGGTGCAGGAGTACGTGCTCGTCGATGCCGACGATCGCCGGCGTCTGCGCGAGGAGCTCGCCCGACTCGAGCTGCCCGTCGAGGGGGAAGGGCCGTTCAAGATCACCCTCGCCGATCGCGGCGTCCATCCCGTGCTGCGCTCCATCGAGACGCCGCTGTCGCTCGTGCGCACGCACGCTCCCACGCTCGAGGACGCGTACCTCGAGATCGTGACGCCAAAGGAGTGAGCGAGCTCTCGGGGATCCTCACCCTCGCCCATCGGGACTTCGTGAAGCTGCTGCGTGACCGCACCCGCATCGTCGCCGACTTCTCGTTCCCGCTGATCTTCATCGGCATCCTCGGGCCGATGCTCCAAGCGGGCTTCGGCGACTCCTCGGGCATCAACCTCCTCCACTTCGTCTTCACCGGCGTCCTTGCGCAGACGGTGTGGCAATCCACCGCGCTCGGTGTCATCTCGCTGCTCGCCGACCGTGAGCAGGACTTCAGCCAGGAGATCTTCGTCTCGCCGATCTCACGCTTCTCCATCGTGTTCGGCAAGATCCTCGGGGAGTCGCTCGTCGCGCTGCCGCAGGCGCTCGCCATCATCGCCTTCGGCGTGATCCTCGGCGTGCCGTTCTCGCTCCCACAGCTGGGCGGGCTACTCGTCGCGCTCGTCATCGTCGCCCTGTTCGGCGGCGCCTTCGGTGTGCTGGTGCTCTCGCGCCTGGAGAACCAGCGTCAGGCGAACCAGGTCTTCCCGTTCGTGATGCTGCCGCAGTTCTTCCTCGCCGGGATCTTCAACCCGATCGGCGATCTGCCGCTCTTCCTCGACATCCTCTCCAAGATCTCGCCGATGCGCTACGCGGTCGATCTGGTGCGCGATGTGTACTACGCCGGCGGCCCCGCGGTGGCGGTGTTCGACCTGCCGACCAACCTGGCGATCATCGGCGCGAGCTTCCTCGTCTTCATGATCGTCGGCACGGCCGGCTTCGTCCGCGCGGAGCGGAATCGGTAGCGCGCCCCCCTAGAATCAGTCCATGCCCATGAAGAAGCTCGCGAAGATCGTCGGCGCCGCGTACCGCGACGCGGACCGTGCGCGCAAGTCCGCGAGCGATCCGAAGTGGCGCAAGGAGCAGATGGCCGACCGGCGCGGCACGCTGCGCAGGTTCGAGACGGTCGAGCACGCCCTCCAGGACCGCGAGAAGAAGAGCGCGGCGGGCGCGGCGAAGGGCGCGACGAAAAGGACCGCGCGCAAGGGCTAGCGGCGTCTAGACGACGGCGCCGGTGAGGAAGAAGAGCACCCGCGCGCTGATCTCGCCCGCGATCGTCGTCCCAAGTCCCACGTACAGGAGTCCGGTCGAGGACTGCGTGTTCATGCGCGCCGTCCACCAGGCGGCGAGCGCGACGCCGAGCGTCATCACCAGCCCGACGCCGATGCGTATGCCCACGGCGACGGTGAGGCCGATCTGCCCCGAGGCCCCCGTGAGGTCGCCCCGCGCGAGGGCGATCGCGACCACGGCCAGCTGGAGGATGACTGCGGCGACCACTGCGAGCGCGGCGGTCTGGAGCGGACCGGGGCTCAGCTTGGGCGTCACCAGATACCAGTGGCCGAGGAGCATCGCCGCGTTCGATCCCCCGAGCGCGAGCGCACCGAGCGGCAGCGCGACGAGCCCGAAGAGGTCGAAGGGCGCCGGCGTCGGCCGTGCGATCGCCGCGATCTCGAGCGCCGCCACACCCACCGCCACGGTCATGATCCCGGCCACGCCGCGCAGCTGCTTGTTCGGCACGAACGTGAGGACGAACTGGATCACCGTGAGGACGAGGAACACCACGAGCGCCTGACCGAGCGAGCCGAGCGGACCCGCGTCCAGACCGAGGCGCTCCTGCAGCTCGCGCGGGATGATCACCGGCACCAGGCCGACCGCGGCCGCCGCGGCGACCATGTTCACCCCCGTGACGAGCTTCAGGAAGCCGCCGGGCGCCTGGCCGCGGCGGTCCAGGAACCATGCCAGGAACGCGCCGCCCGCGGCGAGCTCGACCAGCACGACGATGAGCACGAGGGGCAGCGTCACGATGGCGCTCACGGCAAGATGCCTCCGCTCTCGGGTGGGTCAGCGCGTCGGTCGATGGCGAGGTGGAAGAACTCGCGTCCCGCGCGGCGCTTCAGCATGTCGTAGAAGCGGTCACGGTCCTTGTGCTGCGTGCGGTGGCATTCGAAGGCCTGCGCCTTGCGCTCCTCGTACGCGCGGATGTCCACCGCGTGCGTGGGCGTCATCGCGGCGATCGGCAGATCGCTCATGAACGGTGAGGCGTTGAAGTAGAGGCGCGCGGCCTGATGCGCGGCACCGCGATCGGGGAACTCGCTCGCCAGCCCGGCGCGGTGGAAACCGCGGACGGCGAAGAACGACGCCGCGCGATGATCGTCGTGCTCGCTCCCGGCGCCCTCCGGTCCGAAGGTGCAGACGACGTCCGGCCGAACCTCCCGGATGAAGGAGACGACGTCGGCGGTGACGCGATCGACGGGTGCGGCGGCGAGGCCGCCATCCGGCCACTCCAGCAGACGCGCCTCCTGGAAGCCGATCACCGCCACCGCGGCACGCCACTCACGCGTGCGCTCGGCGGCGAGGTCCTGCGCCGACCACGAGCCCGGCTCGCGGCCGAACCAGAGGCCCGCGTCGCCGCGGGTGAGCGTCAGGAGTGCCGTGCGGTGGCCCTCGGCGACGAGCTTCATGGCGGTCCCGGCGATGCCGAAGGACTCGTCATCGGGGTGCGCATACACGAAGAGGACGGTGGCGATGCCTTCACGGTAGCGTGAAGGGGAATGAGCCGCTCCGACCACGACCGGAAGATCGCGGCGATGTTCGACACGGTCGCCCCGCGCTACGACTTCCTGAACCGCGTCCTCTCGGCGCGCCGCGACGTGGGCTGGCGCCGCCGCGCGGTCGCCCTGGCGCGTCTTGGGCCGGCCGAGGTCGCGCTCGACGTGGGCGTGGGCACGGGCGACCTCGCGTTCGAGCTCCTCGCCGCCTCGGATCCCACCAGCCGCGTCGTCGGGATCGACCTCTCCACCGGCATGCTCGACGCGGTACGCCGCCGTGCCGCGGCGACCGGGGCCACCGGTCGCTTCGAGGCGCGGCAGGCCGACGCGCAGGCGCTCCCGTTCCCCGCTGCGTCCTTCGACCGCGTCACGGCCGGCTTCGCCGTCCGCAACTTCGGCGATCTCGACGCCGGGCTGGCCGAGATGCGCCGTGTGCTCCGTCCCGGCGGCCGCGCCGTGGTGCTCGAGCTCTCGACGCCGCCGAACGCGCTCCTCCGCCGGGCCTTCGGCCTGTACTTCCACGGGATCGCACCGCGCGTCGCGGCGCTCCTGGGCGGTGATGCGGCGGCGTACCGCTATCTGCCGCGCTCGGTGCGGGGCTTTCCCGGGGCGGAGGCGTTCGCGGAGCGCCTGCGCGGCGCGGGCTTCTCGCGCGTCCGCTTCGAGCGGCTTTCCGGCGGCATCGCCGCCATCCATGTGGGAGAGCCGTAGCAGGCCTATATTCGCGTCGGGGACCGGGCAAGAGAGGAAACCAGATGGCCAAGCGCATCGCGGTGACACCCAAGGACAGGGCGCCGCTGGCGGGGCGGCCGTGGACCGCGCACTACGACGAGGGCGTGCCGGCGACGCTCACCTATCCCGATGTGACCCTCCACGCGCTCATGGACGACGCGGCCGAGAGCTACCCCGATGCCATCTGCACGATCTTCTTCGACCGCAAGCGCACGTACCGCTCCATCTCCGACGACGCGTGGCGATTCGCGAACGGTCTGCGCGCGATGGGCGTGCGGAAAGGCGACCGCGTCGCGCTCATGCTGCCGAACACGCCGCAGTTCGTCGTCGCCTTCTACGGGGCGCTGCGTGCCGGTGCGATCGTCGTTCCGTGCAACCCGCTCTACACGGTCCCGGAGCTCCGGCACCAGCTTGCCGACTCCGGCGCCACGACGGTCGTCGTGCTGTCGCGTCTGTACCCGGTGGTGAAGGCGGCGCGCGAAGGCACGGCGGTCAAGAGCGTCATCGTGACGAACATCAAGGAGGAGATGCCGCCCATCCTGCGGGCCCTCTTCACCATCGCGAAGGAAAAGAAAGATGGGCACCGCCAGCCCTTCGAGGGCGACCCGGGGGCGCGAGCGTTCAAAGACGTGCTGCGCTCGCCGGCGACGCCGTTCGATACGGGGACGAAGAAGGACGATGTCGCCCTCCTCCAGTACACCGGCGGCACGACCGGCGTGAGCAAGGGCGCGATGCTGTCGCACCGCGCGCTCGTGGCGAACACGCTGCAGTGTCGCGCCTGGTTCACGCACATGAAGGACGCCGAGGGCGTCGGCATGGCGGTGATGCCGTTCTTCCACGTCTACGGACTGACGGTCGTGATGAGTTTGGCCGTGCAGGGCGCCGCGGCGATGCTGCTCGAGCCGCAGTTCGACCTGAAGCACGTCCTGAAGGACATCGCCAAGCACAAGCCGACGACATTCAGCGGCGCGCCGCGCATCTACAACGCGATCATCAACTCGCCGCTCGTTGCGAAGTACGACCTGCGCTCGATCGATGCGTGCATCTCGGGTTCGGCGCCACTGCTCGTGGAGACGCACCGCAAGTTCCTCGAGCTCACCGGGGGCGCGAACCTCGTGGAGGGCTACGGGCTCACCGAGGCCGCGCCGGTGACGCACTGCAATCCGCTCTACGGCAAGGGGAAGCAGAAGATCGGCACGATCGGCGTCCCGTATCCCGACGTGGAGTGCCGGATCGTTGACGTGGAAACGGGGGAGCGGGACATGCCGGTGGGCGAGCCGGGTGAGCTCGTCCTCCGCGGACCGCAGCTGATGGATGGGTACTACAACAAGCCCGCCGAGACCGCGCTGACGATCCGAGACGGTTGGCTCTACACCGGCGACATCGCCACGGTGGACGCCGAGGGCTACTACTCGATCGTCGATCGAAAGAAGGAGATGATCATCGTCTCCGGATTCAACGTGTACCCGCGCGAGGTCGAGGAGGCGCTCGCGACGCACCCCGCGGTGATGGACAGCGCGGCGATCGGGAAGCCCCATCCGATCAAGGGTGAAGAGGTGAAGGCCTGCGTCGTGCTCAAGCCCGGGGTGAGCGCGAGCCCCGATGAGCTCATCGCCCACAGCCGCACCCAGCTCGCCCCGTTCAAGGTCCCGCACGAGATCGAGTTCCGCGATTCGCTGCCCAAGACGCTCATCGGCAAGACGCTGCGACGGCAGCTGGCGGAGGAGGACCGGAAGAAGCGCGAGGGGGCGCGGAGCCCCGCCTAGCTCGGGCGGGCCGCCACTGACCGCGTGAGCGCGCCCTGGTCCAGGCAGATCTGCTCGATGCTCCGGTAGGTCACCCGGAGGACGACCGTGACGCCGCGGTCATCCCGCGGCGTCACCATCGTCGCGTCCCACACCACCGGGCGGAGGTCCACCCGGGCATGCTCTCGCCGCACCGACCCGGCGTCATCGCGCGGGCGGGGGAAGCGACTCACCCGTTCGGGCGACATCGCGGCCGCGCCGTTAGTCTCCCGACGTGCCGACCGAGCCCGACGTCGTGGTCATCCCCGCGAGCGACGCGCTCTTGGACGATCCGCCACGCACGGTCCACGTGAACGTCTTTGCCATCGCGCGCCTCCCCGTCACCAACGCCGAGCTCGCCGAGTTCATCGCGAGCGGCCACAGCGCGCCCGGCTGGCGGAAGGGACCGGCGGACCATCCGGCCGAGGGCCTCTCCTGGGCCGACGCGGTCGCGTACTGCCGCTGGCTCAGCGTCGCGACCGGCCGGATCTACCGTCTGCCGGATGAGCGCGAGTGGGAGAAGGCGGCGCGCGGCAGTGCCGGACGGCGGTGGCCGTGGGGGAACAACGACGACGTCGCGCGAGCGAATGTTCGCGAGGCCGAGCGCGCCGGCACCACGCCCGTCGGCGCGTTCCCCACGGGCGCGTCGCCCGAGGGCGTGCTCGACCTGATCGGCAACGTGCGCGAGTGGACGAACACCTGGGCCGAGGGCCGCGTGCTGCGTGGCGGCTCGTACCTCGACACGCTCTCCGAGTCCGCGCCGCA
>DASSPF010000222.1:0-5653 GCA_035699805.1 Candidatus Limnocylindria bacterium
CGGCTACCTGCGCGGCCGCGAGCGGATCGCGCCGGGTGAGTTCACCCTGTGAGGGCGGCCGCGGCCCTCTTCACGCTCATGCTGCTCGCCGCCGCATGCACCGCCGAGACCGAGCGCGTGGTCGCGCGCACGAGCGCTCCGCCGGCGACGGCCGCCGCGCGCACGAGCGCCGCCGCGACCACCACACCGACGCCGGCCCCGACGGCGGCGCCGACCGCGAGCGCGACGCCCAGCGGGACCCCGCGTGCCTCGGCCACGCCGGCGGTGTCGCTGCCGCCGATGCCTCCACTGCCGGCGCTGCCCAGCGGCGCGCGCTCCGTCGCGAGCGGCACCGTGCCGTTCACGATCGACGCCGGCGCGGCCCGCCAGTTCGATCCGAGCGCACACCTCGCGAGCGGTCAGGGTCAGACCGCCCCGCCCTGCGCGCAGACCGTGTGGACCGCGGCCTGGCGCGCCAGCGAGCCGCTCGCCGCTGCGTGGATCCGGCAGACCTCGCGCACGGAGCTCGGCCGCGGACGGTGGGGCTCCGCCGAGCTGGGCTGTGCCGCGTTCGAGCTGCGGAACGACGGACCGGCGAGCGTGACCGGCGAGCTCCAGTTCGCCATCGGCTCGCGCTAGCGGTCGGGTAGCCCCGACCCGTGCCGCTCCGCCAGACGGCGGAGCTCCCCGTTCTCCTGCTTCAACTGCACCATCTTCAGCTCGCGCCCGATGACGACGCGCTGCAGGCGCTCGAGCTCGACGAGCCGCTTGGCATCCCGCTGCAGCCGTTCGGCCGTGTCGCGGTCGCGCTGCCGCTCATCGGTGACGTCTCGCCCGATCGCGACCAGGCCCCGTCCGACGCCGCGGCGGTGGTACGCGGCGATGTCCCAGGCGGTCTCGACGACGCGCCCGTCCGCGCGGTGGATCGTGAGCGGTGCGGAGCGCTGTGGGCCCTCTGCGCCAGCGCGGTCCTGGGTGTCCTTCGCGGCCTGCGGGTCGGCGAAGTTATCGGCGAAGACGCTGCGCACCAACCGCTCGCGGCTCGTGCCCATCAGCTCCGCCGCGGCAGCGTTCGCGTATGCGATGCGGCCATCCGGCGCGAGCCCGACGAGGGCGTTGGGGACGCCGTCCATGAGCTCACGCGCGAGCGTGTCGCTGCCCTGCACGGTCGCGGGCCGCCGGACCTTACCAGGCATCGGGCGACACCGTGTGTTCGAAGAGCGTGAATGAGAAGCATGCGCCGCGGTCGACGGCGCCCTCGGCCCACACGCGCCCACCGTGACGGGCGACGACGCGCTTGACGATCGCGAGCCCGACGCCGGTGCCCTCGAACTCGCGCTCGGCATGGAGACGTTGGAATGGTGCGAAGAGCCTGTCGGCGAATGCCATGTCGAAGCCCACGCCATCGTCCCTGACGAAGTACATGAGAGCGCCCGGATCCCGGGTCGCGCCGAACTCGATGCGCGCCCGCGCGTGCGGTCGGGTGAACTTCCAGGCGTTCGCGAGCAGGTTCCCGAGCGCGACCCGCAGGAGGCGCGCGTCGCCCCGCGCGATGACGCCGTCGGCGATCACGGCATCCACCGTCCGAGCGGGCTCACCATCGCGCAGCTCCGCCAGGACCGCTCTGGCCATCTCGCTGAGATCGACCGAATCCTCGCTCATCTCGGCGCGCGTGATGCGGGAGAGCTCGAGGAGGTCGTCGATGAGCTGGGACATGCGGTGCACACCGGACCGGATGCGTTCGAGGTGATGAAGTCCCTGCGGATCCAGTTGAGCGCCATGCTCGGTGCTCAGCAGAAGGGCGAAGCCATCCACCGCCCTGAGTGGGCCGCGGAGGTCGTGCGAGACCGAGTAGCTGAACGCCTCGAGCTCGGCGTTGGTGGCCTCCAGCTCCGTCTTCGCTCTACGGAGTGCCGCCTCGCTGCGCCTGCGCTCCTCGACCTCGTGTCGCAGCTCGCGATTCACCTCCTCGAGAGCGAGCGTCTTGTCGTAGTCCTCGAGGATGTTCAGGAGGGCCACGGTGGTCGTCTCGAGCTCGGCCTCTCGCGCGGCGATGGCGGCCCTGTCGCGCGTCCGCTCGCTGAGGTCTGTAACGACGAGCGAGTACGACGCCTCGCCGGCCGCCGCCCTGCCGATGCCGCTCCGGATGCACTCGATCGAGATCTGCGCGGGGACCACCGCTGCGGTGCGGCCCTTCAGAACGACCGGCAGGCGCTGGCTCTGTGTGCCGCCGGTGGCCATGAACGCCGAATGGAGCGGGCCGATGTCATCAGGGGACACCCAACGGAAGATCGAAGAGGCGATGACTTCCGTGAGCGGCGCGCCGACCATGGTCGCGAAGCGGCGGTTCGCGAAGGTCACTGTCCCGTCGCTGGCGGTGATGATCGCGCCCTCGCTCATGTTCTCCACGAACGCCCGGTACTCGGCGTCCGCTCCCGCGAGCGTGAAGAAGCGCTTGCGCCCGCGCGAGTCGGTGAGGACGAACGCGTCGATCTCACCGTCTACCGCGGCGCGGATGGCCTCCTGGGCGGCGTGCTGCTCCCCCGTAGGCGATCGCGCGGCCGCCGTGCGCGACCGCCGAATGGTCACGGCGCCGGGGCGAGTCCGAGACCCACGAGCGTCCGCTCGCGGTCCGCAAAGCTGCCGATGAGCCGGCGCACCGGCTCCGGGACGCTGCGGACCAGCGTGGGGACGGCCACGATCTCGTCATCGACGGCGAGCTTGGGGTGCTTCAGGAGGTCGATGAGCGTGATGCGGTACTCGCCGGCGAGCTCCGCCTCGCAGATCGCCTTCAGGTTGGCGAAGGCAGCCATGGACCGAGGCGTCATCCCCGCGACGTAGAGGCGCAGGTGCCACTTGTGGCCGCGCGAGGGGCGGCGCCTCGCGGCGGCCACCGTCTTCGCGCGCGGCCGGGAGGGTGCGGGGCGACGGCTCATCGCTTCTCGCGCGGGGACGCCCGGCCGTCGCCGCCGCGGCTCCGCATCATCGCGGCGCGCCCGTCGTCGAGGACCTGCTCGCGCTCCTTCGCAGCCTCGATGGACGACTGGAGGGCCTCGTACTCGCCGTCGTACTCGGCCTGGAGCTGGGCCAGCTTCGCCTGATGCACGACCCGCGCCCGGTCGTACTCATGGCGAGCCCGATCGGTCTCGCGCCTTCGCTGGATCGCGTCCGCCTGGTCGCGCGCTTCCTGCGCCTTGCGCGCCGAGCCGGTCAAGGCGCCGGCCGGGCCGACATAGGCCGACGCGATGTGGAGTCCGCTCCGGTCGAACGAGAACTCACTGAGCTGGTTGGAGTGCGCGCTGCCGCGGGCCTTCATGATGAACATTGTCCGGTCCCGCTCGCCGCTCGCTACCACGTTCTGGAGCAGGAGCCACGTGTCGACCTGTGACGAGATGGCCGTGCCGCTCGCCTCCAGGGTCGAGCCACTCGGATCGCTCTGCGTGAGGCTGGTCATGAGGGTGGTGATCGTGCGGCCACGGAGGTGGTCCATGAGGCGCGTCAGGATGGAGCGGACCGACGACGTGTCGCCCACCGTGAGCAGCGACGAGATGGGATCGATGACCGCCGCGGTCGGCTGGTGCTCCGTGATCGCCCGGTGGGCCGACACGAGGTGGGTCTCCAGGCCGTACACGGTGGGCCGCGCGTTCTCGACGCGAAGCAGGCCATCGCGGATGTAGCGATCCAGCTCCAGGCCGACGGAGGCCATGTTCCTGACGAGCTGGCTCGCCGACTCCTCGAAGGCGAAATACAGGCAGCGCTCGCCACGCTCGCACGTGGCCGCGGCGAAGATCATGGCGAGCGTCGTCTTCCCGGTCCCGGCGCCGCCCGAGATCAGGACCGAGCTGCCACGGTAGTAGCCGCCGCCGGTCAATCGGTCGAGATCCACATGCCCTGTCGATACGCGATCGCGCGGGACCTTCTGGTCCAGGCCGAGCGATGTGATCGGCAGGACCGAGATCCCCGTCTGGTCGATGATGAACGGGTAGTCGTTGGTGCCGTGAACGGAGCCGCGGTACTTCACGATCCGGAGCTTGCGCGTGCTGATCTCGCCCACCATCTGATGGTCGAGCGCGATGACGCAGTCGGACACGTACTCCTCGAGACCCTGCCGGGTCAGGGTGCGCTCGCCGCGCTCCCCGGTGATGATCGCGGTGACCCCCTTCGTCTTGAGCCACACGAACAGCCGGCGGATCTCGGCACGCAGCAGGCCCTGGTCGGAGAGGCCGCCGAAGAGCGACTCGATGGTGTCGAGCACGACCCGCTTGGCGCCCACGGTGTCGATCGCATGACCGAGGCGGATGAAGAGGCCGTCGAGGTTGTACATCCCCGTGACCTCGATCTCCGAGGGGTCGACCTTCACGAAATCGATGGCCAGAAGCTTCTTTGCGACCAGGCCGTCGAGATCGAAGCCCAACGAGGCAGCGTTCGCGGCGATGTCGGCGGCCTTCTCCTCGAAGGACATGAGCACACCGGGCTCGCCCAGCGCAGCGCCGCGAACGAGGAACTCGAGCGCCAGCATGGTCTTGCCGCAGCCGGTGCCTCCACAGACGAGCGTGGTGCGCCCGCGTGGCAGGCCGCCGAAGGTGATCTCGTCGAGGCCGCGGATGCCGGTGGGCGCCTTCGCGAGGCCCGGGCGCGACCGCGAGGGCCGCTCGGGCGCCGTCTGCCGGGCGGCGATGTGCCGCTGCTGGCCGTTCGCGGCCGCCGCGTGGGCTCGAGTCGCGGCCTGCCCATCGACGGGTCTCATCTATCCATCCCACCTTGTCGTCCGCGTGCGTCTGGACGAAGTACGGTCAGAATGACCCGAGGTCAACAGCGCGGTAACGGTCGAATGGCCCACGCGGGCTCCTGCATTTGCGTGACGCCGGGGCATCGCCCCTGGGCGCACCCGGTGATGACGTCGGTTCATGTCGCGGCCGCGCGATCAGCCCGTGCGGATCCTCCGCAGGTACGCGCCGACCGCCCCACCGAACGTCGCGGCGAGACCGAACGTCGCGAGCCCGATCGCGGCGACGATCGCCATGCGACCCAGATGGCCGGCAAGGCCGCACGGGTCACAGGCGGGGAACTCCAGGAAAAGGGAGCCATCGAGCCACGCGCGCAGGAGCACCGCGGCCGACCACGCCAGCGCGACGATGGCCGCGCACGCGAGGCCGACGAGCGCCCCGCGCCGGCCCGCGAGCCACCCGGCGGCCGCACCCGCGAGCCACGCGCCCGCGAACGCGATCGGGGTGCCGGTCAGCGGTGCCATCAGCACCGAAACAGCGATCCCCGCCGTGCCGACGAGCAGCGCGCTCCGCGTTCGCCCGATCATCGGCCCCGGAGGCGCGTGATCTCGCGACGCTCGCGCTTCGTGGGCCGGCCGCTCCCCGGCTCGCGCACGAAGACGCGCGGCAGGCGCTTCACCACCGGCGCCGGCGGGCTGTGGTCGATGAAGCACTTGGCCGCCGCGGGCGCGCCCACGCGCTTGTCGATGAGCGTCACGACCTCGAGGATCCGCTGGCGCTCCACATAGGCCTCAACGCGGTCGCCGACCTTCACCGTGGTCGACGCCTTGGCCGCGGCGCGGTTCACCTTCACATGCCCGCCCCGGCACGCGGCGGTCGCCTGTGTGCGCGTCTTGTACAGGCGCACCGCCCAGAGCCAGACGTCGACCCGCTCGGTGTCGCTCAGC
>DASSPF010000223.1:0-2660 GCA_035699805.1 Candidatus Limnocylindria bacterium
GATCTCGAGCACCGGCTCGCGCGTGATCTCGCCGATGCGCACGCCGTGCAGCTCCCACTGCCGGAAGACGCGCTCCACGTCGCGCTCGCGGCCGGGTCGCGCGATGACGAGCATCCGCTCCTGCGACTCCGAGAGCATCACCTCGTACGGGCTCATGCCGGTGGCGCGCCGCGGCACGCGATCGACGTCGATGCGCATGCCCACGCCGCTGCGCGCGGCGAGCTCGCTCGAGGCACAGGTCAGGCCCGCGGCGCCGAGGTCCTGGATCGCCTCGGCCGCGTCGCTCTCCACGAGCTCGAGCGTCGCCTCCATGAGCAGCTTCTCGAGGAACGGGTCGCCCACCTGCACCGAGGGACGCTTCTCCTCACCGCCCTCGCCGAACTCGAACGACGCCAGGAGCGAGGCGCCGGCGATGCCGTCGCGTCCGGTGTCCGACCCCACCAGATACACCGCGCTCCCCGGCCGCGCCGAGCTCGCGTGGCTCACGTGCTCGCGGCGGACGAGGCCCACGCACATCGCGTTCACCAGCGGGTTGTCCTGATAGCAGGGCTCGAACGACACGTGGCCGGCGACGTCGGGGATGCCGACGCAGTTGCCGTACGAGCCGATGCCGCCGACCACGCCGCTCACCAGACGCCGCGCCCGGGGCTCGTCGGGAAGGCCGAAGCAGAGCGCGTTCAGGAGGGCGACCGGTCGCGCGCCCATCGCGAAGACGTCGCGCAGGATGCCGCCCACACCCGTGGCCGCGCCCTGGAAGGGCTCGACCGCTGAGGGGTGGTTGTGGCTCTCGACCTTGAAGGCGCAGAGCAGGCCCTCGCCCAGGTCCACCGCGCCGGCGTTCTCGCCCGGGCCCACCGCCACGCGCGGTCCCTTCGTGGGGAGCGTGCGCAACAGCTTCTTGGAGTGCTTGTACGCGCAGTGCTCGCTCCACATCGCGCCGAACATCGCCCACTCGAGGGGGTTCGGCTCGCGGCCGACGAGCTCGCGGACACGTGCGGCCTCGAACGGCGTGAGCCCGACCTCCGCCGGGATGTCCACCTTAGGCTTCGCCGCTGCTCCCCCCGTCACCATCGGGGGCGAGCTCATGCGTCCTCGCCGGCTCCGACGAATCGCTCGACCTGATCGGCGAACGCACCGAGATCGGCGATGCGGGTCTGGATCTGCCGGTACACGTCGTCGATGTCGGTCTGCTCGCGGTCGTACGCGAGGAGGTTGCGCAGGTCGGCGAGGTGCTCGAGACGGTACGCGAGCGGCCGCTCGATGATCCCTCTCCCTGCCACGGCATCAAGTATGTCGTGATACGCCTCGGGCCGGGGCAGCGCGAGCGCCATCACCAGGTACGCACCGGTGCCGAACAGGAGCTCGACCGCCTGCTGCAGGTACCACTGCGCCAGGCCGTAGAGCTTGGGATCGGACTTGAACTTCACCTGGTCGATCGGCTGGAGGTCGGCGAGCAGCTGCGTGTACTCGCGCAGGCGAGCGAGACGCGCGCGGACGTACTCATGGTCCACCGCGAAGCGGTCGCTCCTGGTCCGCTCGGCGAGCGCCTTCGACTGCAGGTCGTCGTACTTCTGGAAGTCGAGGTAGTCCATGACCGCACGCGTCTCCCACTGCACGCGGCGCTTCGCGTCACGCTGATAGAGGACATTCCAGGTGCGGATGACCTGGGCCCGGCGGAGCAGGCTCGCCTGATTGAGGATCACGACGTCGAGCTCCTGCGTCTCGAGCGTCTTGGAGAGCTCGCTCACGAAATACACCTGGTAGTCGAAGAACTCGTTCGCCTTCACCTTGTCCAGGAGGAGAAGGGCGACGTCCAGATCGCTGAAGTTGCCCGCAAGACGGCGCCCCTGCGCGGAGCCCTGGGTGTAGGCCGCGTCGACAGGGCTTCGCTGGAACAGCGAGTGGAGCTGGGCCTGCTTCTCGAAGAGGTCCATCCGTACCTCTTTATATGACGGCAGGACCCGTGCCTGCGAGCGTCCGGGCCACATTGGCCAGCACCCGATACCCATCGGTACCGCCCAGGAGCTGCTCGACGCAGCGCTCGGGGTGCGGCATGAGCCCCACCACGTTCCCGGCGGCGTTGGTGACACCGGCGATGTTGCCGATCGAGCCATTCGGGTTGGCCTCCGGCGTGGCGGCGCCGGCCGCGTCGGTGTAGCGGAAGACCACCCGGCCGCCCGCCTCGACCTCGGCCACGGTGTCGGGATCGGCGACCCAGCAACCCTCCCCGTGGCCGATGGGCATGCGCAGGACCTGGCCGCCCAGACCGCGCGTCCAGGGCGTGCGCTCGTTCTCCACGCGTACGTGGACCCAGTCGCAGCGGTACTCCAGGCCGGCGTTGCGCAGGAGCGCGCCGGGCAGCAGCCCCGCCTCGCAGAGGATCTGGAAGCCGTTGCACGACCCGAGGACCGGCTTCCCCTCCGCGGCGAAGCGTCGCAGCTCCGTCGTGGCGGGCGACAGCCGCGCGATGGCGCCGGCGCGCAGATGATCGCCGTAGGAGAACCCGCCCGGGACGATCGCGGCGTCGAAGCCACGCAGGTCGGCGTCCTCGTGCCAAAGGATCTCGGTCTCGATCTCGGGGACCAGGGAGAATGCGTGCGCGAAGTCGCGCTCGCTCCAGGTACCCGGATAGCGCAGCAGCGCGACCCTCGTCATGCGGG
>DASSPF010000224.1:0-9846 GCA_035699805.1 Candidatus Limnocylindria bacterium
GCGGTGGCGTTGCAGCCCGCGCCGGTCACCCGAGCGGCGCCGGTGATCTCGGCCCGGTGGAGCTCGGGGATCCCGTACACCCAGCGCGCGATGGTGTCCGGGTGCGGGTGCGGCGTCCCGTACCAGCGCTCGTACGCCGCGGCGTCGCGGAGGCGGTGGTCGGAGGAGAGGTCGATGACCAGCTTCGCGCGACCCTCGAACTCCGGAGCGCGGTGCGACCCGTTCGGCAGGCTGAGGAAGAGCACGTCGCAGCCGCTCACGTCGTCGTAACGGACGAACGCGAGGTCGGTGCGCTTGCGCAGGTTCGGGTGCGCAGCGGTGACCGGCTTGCCCGCGAGCGACTCGCTCCCCGCGACCACCTCGCCCACATCGGGATGCGCGAGGAGCAGGCGCAGGAGCTCGCCGCCGGCGTAGCCGCCGGCGCCGACGACCCCCACCTTCATCGCCGCTTCGCCACGTCGAGCACGTAGTCGATCACGCGCGCGGGGATGTTCACGCCGGTCGTGTCGATGGAGTTGCGGAACTCCATCGTGTAGTTCACCTCGTTCACCAGGAGCTCGCCGTCGCGCTCGAGGACGTCGATGGCCACGACGCCGCCGCCCACGGCCTTCGCCGCCTTCACGCAGAGCGCGTCGAGCTCCGCCGTGACCGGGCAGTTCTCGGCGCGGCCGCCGCGGGCGGTGTTGGTGATCCAGTGCTCGGCGTAGCGGTAGATGGCGCAGATGGTCTCGTCGCCCACCACGAACGCCCGGATGTCGCGGCCGGGCTTGCGGACGTACTCCTGCACGTAATAGATGGAGTGCAGGTAGTTCCCGAGCACGTCCTTGTGCTCCACGATGGCCTCCGCGCTCTCGCGGTCGTTCACCTTCGACACCAGGCGGCCCCACGAGCCGATGAGCGGCTTCATCACCGCGGGGTAGCCGATCTGCTCGATGGCCGCGAGCGCCGCCTCGGGCGTGAACGCGACGCGCGTCCGCGGCGTGGGCACGTCGGCGCGCACCAGGCGCATCGTGGTGAGGAGCTTGTTGCCGCAGACCTCCGCGGTCTCGTACGTGTTCACCGTTGGGATGCCCCAGCCGTCGAGGACGGAGAGCGCGTAGAGCGCGGTCCCGTGCTGGATGCAGCGCTCGAGGACCACGTCCACGCCCAGGTCGGGGCGCGTCTCGGTGGGGAGCACCAGCTCGCGGTCATCGATGGTCTTGGTCTGGACGCCGCGGGAGGCGAGCTCCTGGAGCAGGAGCTTCTCCTCGACGCGGACGCGCGAGAGGAGGACGCCGACGACGGGCGTCCTGTCACTCACCCCAGTCTTCTTCGGCCTTCGGCGCGAGCGCGAGCGCGACCGGCGTCGTCGCGGTCACCTCGAGCTCGGCGCCGCAGTCGGGGCACGAGACGATCTCGCCCTTCACCACATCGGAGCCGACGGTCACGTCGGCGTCGCACTCGGGACACTTCGGCACGATGGAATCCCTCCCCACGGTGTGTGCGGGGAAAGCGTAGCGGCTAGTCGCCCTCGGCGGCGCTCTCGCGGCGCGAGCGGCCGCGCGCCTTCTCCACGTACATCCGCTCGTCGGCGGCAGCGATGAGCGCGTCGGCGGTCCGGCCGTCCTCCGGGAACCAGGCGATGCCGAAGGAGACGCCGGGGACCGGCTCCTCCCGGCCCGCCCAGTGGTAGCCCTCGTCGCGCAGACGCGCCGCGATGCGGCCGACGAGGGCCTGTGCGGGCAGCAGGCCCGTGCGGGGCAGCAGGATGACGAACTCGTCGCCCCCGAAGCGGGCGACGACGTCCTCCACGCGGACCGTCTCGCGCATGACGCGCGCCACCTTCATGAGGACCTCGTTCCCGGCGAGGTGGCCGGCGCTGTCGTTCACCGCCTTGAGGCCGTCCACGTCGCAGAGCACCACCGCGAGGATGTCGCCGTGGCGGGTGGCGCCGTGGATCTCGCTCTCGAGGCGCTCCATCAGGCTGCGGCGATTCATCACGCCGGTGAGGTCGTCGTCGCGTGCCAGGCGGTGGGTCTCGGCGAGCAGCTGCGCGTTGGCGATGGCGATGGCCGCCTGTGCGGCGTACAGGCGCACCAGGCGCCGGGTGTCGCTCGAGAAGCGGCGCGGGGTCGCCGAGTACGCCGCGAGCGTGCCGATGACCTCGCCGTGGGCGACGAGCGGGATGGCGATGGCGGACTGGATGATCCCGTGCAGCGGGACGGTGCTGGAGGGGTGATCCTCGTAGCGGTCGGCCACGACGAGATCGCGCTTCTCGAGCGCAGCCCGCGAGAGCCCGGCGAGCGGCTCTCCGACCGAGTCGCGCAGCTGCGGCAGCCCTCCCTTGTGCAGCGCGCGGATGACGTAGCGGCGGTCCGGCTCGGCGAGGGCGAGCATCGCGCCGTCGGTGCGCGACAGGCTGGTGGCCTGCTCGACGACGAGCTTCAGGAGCTCTTCGAGCGACCGCTCGCCGGCGGCCGCGAGACCGACCTCGTAGAGGGCCTCGAACTGTCGCGCGCGCCGACCCTCGATCTCGCTCAGGCGAAGGTTCGCGTACAGCGCGAGCCCGGTGCGCGCGGCGAGCACGATGGTGATGAGCGCGGCGGCCGCGTCCACGATGCCCTCGGTGCGGCGCTCCTCGGCGAGCAGGATGAGGACCGCGGTGAGCCCCGCGACCGCGCCGGGCAGCACCATCCGGGCGAACTGGAGCGTCGCGTGCGACGCACGCGGCTTCACGTGGACCGCGCGGTCCTCGATGGACGACGAGGCACCCACGCTGATGGCGAGCATGCCGGCCATCCAGAGCGGATCCACGAGCGTCCCGCTCACGAAGGTGCCGTGCAGGTACTGCGGGAGCGAGAGCGCGTACGCGGCCGCGATCGCGCCCACGCCGATGACCAGCAGACGCTGCGACCGCTGGGAGGCGTCGGCGGGGACGGCGAAGAGCGCGGAGATCCCGGCCGCGGTGGCCGCCGCGTACAGGAGCGTGTACAGCACGACGGTGATCGCTGCGAGCGGGTCGGAGACCATCTCGCTGATGAACACGTCCTGCACCGCGAACGCGATGGCCGCGGTCATGACGAAGACCACCGACAGCGCGTCGAGGATGAGCGCGTACACCGCGATGCGCTGTCCGCGCAGGAAGGCCACGAAGCCCACGGTGAACAGGGCGGCCGCGACGAGGTCGGCACCGTCGGCGAGGCTCGGGCTTCCCAGAGCCACCTCGGCGACGAGGAACATGGAGCGGATGAGCTTGCCGACCAGCCATGCCGTGACCGCCGCGCCGATGAGGATCCAGGGGAGGCGTTCGTGACGGGGCGCCGCGGCGAGCGCCTGGGCGCACCGCCCGATGGCGCCGAACGAGAACCCGGCCGCACCGAGCGCGGCGACGGCGGCTCGCGGCCAGCCCGGGGGCACGGCCTGCGCCAGGAGGAACGTGACCACCAGACCCAGGATGCCGAGGGCGAGCTGCTGGTCAGAGCGGCGACGCAGCGCGCGCCGCAGTGCGGTCATGCGACAAGGCTAGCGACCGCCGGCAGGTCTGCCAGAGGGCCAGCCGTCATCCCCCGCGTCGGCGCCGGTCCTACCCCGTCGGGGTGACCTTCGGCTACGCCACCGGGGCGAGGAGCAGGCGCGCCGGCTGGAGGGTGCGGCTGAACGGATTCAGGATCAGCCCGAGCTGCTCGAGCGTGATCACGCCGAGTAGCGCGACATCGCTCGGCGCGCCGAGCACGACGGGCGTGTGGCCGCGATGCTCGCCCAGCTCGATGAAACACTCCGACATCGCCCGCTCGATGTGCGTGCTGTCGGCGAGCTGGAACGTCATCGTGCGCCCGGGGATGAGGCCGATGCGGCGCCAGACCTCATCCGGCAGGACCGTGAAGCGAGCGCCGCTGTCCACGAGGAGCAGGAGGCGCTGCTGCGCATCAGGACCACGGACGAGCGCATCGACCTCGGTGAAGCCCACGATGATGGGATCGGTACGGCCTTGCGCGCTCAACGAGGACCTCCACGCTGTGCCGATGCCACGCGTGTGAGCCAGGAGGGATTCGAACCCACGACCAAGGGATTAAGAGTCCCCTGCTCTACCGCTGAGCTACTGGCCCACCCAATGGTACCGAGTCACCCGCGCGCGTGGGAAGCGCGACCGCTCGCGGGTTCACTGATGTCCTTGATCGTCTCGCCCACGTCGTCGGCGTCCTCACGTCGCGCGACGTGCGCGGTCACGAGCAGACCGACCAGGCGTCCGTTCTCCACCACCGGGAGCCGCCGGACCTGGCGGTCGGCCATCACCTTGGCGGCCTCGCCGACGTCGGCGTCGGGTCCGACCGTCACCGGGTCGGCGCTCATCACCCGCGAGACCGCGGTGGTCTTGGGGTCGCTCCCCGCGGCGACCGCGCGGACGACGATGTCGCGGTCGGTGACGATCCCGACCAGCTTTCCGTCCTTCACGATGGGGATCGAGCCGCAATCCTGCTCGCGCATGATCGTGGCGGCCTGCGCGCAGGTGTCGTCGGGGCCGAGGGTGGACGGCGCGGATGTCATGAGCTCACGGACCTTCATGGCACACCTCCTGGCCCCACCAGAGCAGGTTCGGTGCGCGGCTGCCTGCTAGGCGGCGCCGATCTTGAAGATCTTCGTGCCGCACACCGGGCAGGAGCCCTGGGTGGCCGGGCGGCCGTTCTTCATGGTGATCGCCTTGGCGTCCTTGATCTCGCGGGAGGCCTTGCACTTGACGCAATAGCCGTTCGCCACTGGGCACCTCCGGATGGGATGTCGGGCATCGTACCCTAGGCTCCCCGGCCCCCTAAGAACCACAAAACCCCGCTGTTTAGGCGGGGTCTGTGGTGAGGAAGGGAAGGGTTGGGATTTTCGGTTGTTGCGCGAAACACCAGCAAACCGCGTGCCAGGAGGTCGTGTGCGGGCCGAGATCCTCTCGATCGGGACCGAGCTACTCCTCGGTCAGATCCTCGACACCAACGCCCAGTACCTGGCCGGCCGCCTCGCGGCGCTGGGGATCGACCTCCTCCATATCTCTACCGTCGGCGACAACTTGACGCGCTGCCGGCAGACGCTCGAGCGAGCGCTCGGCCGCTCCGACCTGGTGGTCTGCACCGGCGGCCTCGGCCCCACCGAGGACGACCTCACCCGCGAGGCGATCGCCGCGGCCCTGGGCGAGGAGCCGGCGGTGGACGCCGCGCTCGAGCGGGAGCTGCGCGCGTGGTTCAGCGGCCGGGGCCAGCCCATGCCCGAGCGCAACCGCAAGCAAGCCTGGCTCATCCCCTCGGCGCGGGCCATCCCCAACCCCAACGGCACCGCGCCTGGGTGGGACGTGCGCCGCGGGAGCACGCGCATCGTCGCGATGCCCGGCGTGCCCCGCGAGATGACCCCCATGTGGGAGCGCCACATCGAGCCCACGCTCATCCCGGATGCGGTGCTGCGCTCGCGCACGCTCAAGCTCCTCGGGGTCGGCGAGTCGGCCGTGGAGGAGGCGCTCGGGGAGCTGGTGCGCTCCACCGCGCCGACGGTCGCGACGTACGCCAAGAACGACGGCGTCCACGTGCGCATCACCGACAAGGCGGCCGACGCGGCCACCGCCGAGGCCCGCATCGGGGCGATGGAGGCGACCATCCGCGAGCGCCTGGGGAAGTACGTGTGGGGCGCCGATGACGACACGCTCGGAGTGGTGGTCGGCCGCGCGCTGGTGGCGCGCGGATGGCGTCTTGCGACGGCGGAGTCGCTCTCCGGCGGCGACATCGCGCGCACGCTCACCGAGACCCGCGGCGCCGAGACCTGGCTTGAGCGCGCGGTGGTGCTCCCCCACGCCGCCGCGGACGCGCTCGAGTCGGCGATCGCCGACACGGGTGTCGAGGTGCGGCTCCTCGTGCCGCAGGGCGACGCGAGCGCCGAGCTCGTGGCGATCACGCCCGAGCGGCGCGTCCCGGTGACCATCCGTTTCGGCTCGCACGCCGAGGGCCGCCGACGCGCGCATCTCGGCGGGCTCGACCTCCTGCGCCGCGTGCTCGAGCGATGACCGCGCCGCAGACCACCGGCGCGCTCGAGCTTTCCATCGTGATGCCCTGCCTCAACGAGGCGGCCACCGTGGGCGAGTGCGTGACGCGCGCCCGCGAGTCGCTCGCGCGTCACGGCATCGCCGGTGAGGTCATCGTGGCCGACAACGGCTCCACCGACGGATCGGCCCAGATCGCGGAGGCGGCGGGCGCGCGCGTGGTGCCGGTGGCGGCGCGCGGCTACGGCGCCGCGCTCGCCGGCGGGATCGCCGCGGCGCGCGGCACATACGTGCTCATGGGCGACGCCGACCTCACCTACGACTTCGGCGCGATCGGCCCGTTCATCGAGCGCCTGCGCGCCGGCGACGACCTGGTCATGGGCAACCGCTTCAAGGGCGGTGTGGCGGCCGGCGCGATGCCGTTCCTCCATCGCTGGCTCGGGAACCCGGTGCTGTCGTTCCTCGGCCGGCTCTTCTACCGCTCCGACATCGGCGACTTCCACTGCGGGCTCCGTGCCTTCCGCCGCGAGCGCATCCTCGCCCTCGACCTGCGCACCACCGGCATGGAGTACGCGACCGAGATGGTGGTGAAGAGCGAGCTGCACGGGCTGCGCGTGTCGGAGGTCCCGGCCACGCTCGCGCCGGATCTGCGCGACCGCGCACCGCACCTGCGCACCTGGCGCGACGGCTGGCGCCACCTGCGATTCATGCTCCTGTACACGCCGCGCTGGCTGTTCCTCTACCCCGGCGCGCTCCTCATGCTCGCGGGGGCGCTCGTGACGCTCTGGCTGCTCCCGGGCGCGCAGCGGGTCGGCGACGTGTCGTTCGACATCCACACGCTCATCTACAGCGCAATGGCGATCGTCCTCGGCTACCAGGCGGTCGTGTTCGCGATCTTCACCAAGACGTTCGCCATCACCGAGGGGCTGCTCCCGGCGGACCCGCGCCTCGATCGCCTCTACCGCTACGTCACGCTCGAGACCGGGCTCGTGGTGGGCGCGGCGCTCACCATCGTGGGGCTCACGGGCTCGCTCTACGCGGTGGGCGTGTGGCAGGCGCACGCGTTCGGCCCGCTCGCGGCGAGCGAGACCGAGCGGACGCTGCGCATCGTCATCGTCTCGGGGATCGCGATCGCTATCGGCCTCGAGACGATACTCGCGAGCTTCTTCCTCTCCGTGCTCGGTCTGCGGCGGCGCTAGGCGGGCGCGGCACCGCGCCGGCGCCACAGGAGCGTGACGATGACGACGAAGGCCGTCACCGGCACGACCGCGCTGAAGCTCTCGTCATGACGGGCCACCGCGAACGCGTACAGGAGCGGTGAGGCGACGAGGAACACCAGGGCCCACGCGACCGTGAAGCGCGTCGCGACGGCGCGCGAGGTGCGCGCGAGGACGCCCGCGGTGATGACGAGCGGGACGAAGAGGAGCAGCTGGTCGTACGACCAGGAGTAGATGGCACCGGCGCTCGACAGGCTGAGCCACGCCGCCAGCGACTCGTCGCTGCCGGGCTCGAAGCGCGACGCGACCCAGGCGCCGGCGAGGATGAGCACCGCGGCGATAAGGCGGCCGGGTGGGCCGATGAGCTGGTTCAGCGCGGACTGGAGCACCGCGGAGCGCGCGGTCCGCCGGCCCACCAGGTCACCGAGCCACGACGAGAGCCAATCCCCCACGGTCAGGTACGCCACGATCGACGAGACGACCATCACCGCGAGCGCGAGCGCGCCGGCGTAGAGCACGTAGCGGCGGAAGACCGGCCGGCGGAGCGCGCCGTACGCCAGACCGAGCGCGGTGAAGACGAAGATCTGCGGCTTCGTCAGGAAGAGGAGCGAGGGCGCCGCCGCGAGGCGCGGCCGGCCGGCGCGCAGCGCGAGCACCACCGCGGCGAGCGCCGACATGAGCAGGGGACTCCACTGGCCGAGCACCACCGCGTGGAATCCCGGCTGGCCCGCGAAGAGCGCAAGACCGAGCGCGAAGTGCGCGGCCGGGATCCCGGGGAGGAACGCGCGCAGGAGCGCGCGGAGCGCGATCACTGCCGCGGTCATGCCGAGGACCATCCAGGCCCACCCCGCCACCTCGAGCGGCACGAGCGCGAAGGGCATGACGCCGAACATCGTCCAGGGCAGGTGGTCGTACACCAGGGCGTCGGGCCGCTTCGTGCCGATGGCCACCGCGAGATCGGAGTACTGCGTGGTGTCCCACGGGCTCACGCCCTGCAGGTAAAGCCGTGGCCCCGACCACACCCCCGAGAAGTCGTTGTAGTGGACCATCTCCAGACGCCGCCCGAGCGGGCCGCCGAGGACGATGAACAGGAGGCCGAACGCGATCGCCGTGACGTAGGCGAGGTCGGCGCGGCGCTCATCGCTCACGCGCGAAGAGTAGGTGGCTAGCGGCCGTTCCCGCGACCCGTGCGGCCGTCGCGCTCGCGTTCGTCGCGCTCGCGCTCGTCCCCGCGCCGGTCCGCGTCGCGATCCGGCGCGTGCTGTCGCACGCGGTCGGCCGCCGCGCGCGCCTGCTCGGCCGCGCGTCGTGCGGTCTTGGCCGCCTCCGACGCGTGCGGATCGGGCGTGTCGGTGGGCCGGGGCGTCGCCACCGCGCGCGCTTTCGGTGTCGCCGTGTCCGCGGCCGCGCGTTCGGGTGTCGGCGTGCTCGCGAGGCCCGAGATCGCTGCCTGGCCCTGCGTGGCGGCGCTTGACGCACGCGCCGTCGCCGTCGCTGACGCGCTCTGGCGCGGTGCGCCCGCGGCGCCGCTGCCGGCACCCGCCGCGGCCGCGCCTGGCGCGTCGGCCGGTGCGGCATCCGCCACGGTGCGTTCGGCCACGTCGGCGAGCTGCGCGGCGACGCTCGCGGCCGTATCGGCCACACGCTGCACACCCGTGACGCCCGGCGCGATGGTCGGCGCGGCGATGAGCGCGAGGACCCGCGAGGCGGCGGCGCTCCTGGTGTTCGTCGCGAGCGTGCTCGCGAGCGTGAGCGCGCGCCCGCGCTGACTGGCAAAGCGCGCCTCCAGCTGGAGGGCGAGGTCCGAGGTGGCGGCGATGGGCGCGAGCTCCGCGGCCGCGGACGCGATGTGCTGCGAGTAGATCGCCGACGCGACGAGCGCATCTGACGTCCGGCCTCCGGTCGCCAGGCGCTCGGCCTCGCGCAGACGGTGCTCGGCGATGGAGAGCTCCACCGCGGCACGATCCTCGGGGGTCCCCGCGAGCGCGAGGCGGATCTCCTCGGAGGCGATCTTGACCGGGTACAGGAGCTCGTCGGGGAGCGTGTCCGCGCTCGCGGCCGTCGCGCCCAGACCCGCACTCACCAGCAGCGCCGCGAGGGCCAACCCACGCGCGAGGTACGGGGCCGGTCGGCCAAGGAGCGCGAGCGCGGTCCAGGCATGCTCGCGCAGGCCGGGGCGGCGGGGATCCAGCCCCGCGAGGACCCGGGCGCGCATGCGCAGCCGGGTGTACGCGTCAGGCGTCTGGGTCGCCGTCTCGTGGAGGCGCAGCGCCAGGCGCACCGCCTCGCGCACCTCGGCGTCACGGATCGATGCGAGGTCACGGCGCCCGTGGGCGACGTCCTCGATGGCTCGATCGAGCTCCTGCTGCCTGTTCCGCCCCACCACGGCCGTCTAACGGCTCGCCTGTCTGTCCTGTTATCCCCCATCCGGGGGACCGGCCAAGCGGGCGGCGGCGGCGGGCCTAGCGAACGATGGGCGCGGTGCCCTCGGGTGGGGGCCCGCCCCACACCGGCAGGTAGTGCGAGAAGAACGTGTCCTGGTGCAGGACCTTGCCCGCCTCCATCACCGTCCGCGTCCGGATGACGTCGCGACCGCGGACGGTGTACCCCGGCGGGAACGCCGGGTCGGCGGGGTAGCCC
>DASSPF010000225.1:0-16847 GCA_035699805.1 Candidatus Limnocylindria bacterium
ACCACGCCGCCGGCGTTGGCGAGGATGTCGGGCACGATGGTGACGCCGCGGTCGGCGAGGATGCGGTCGGCGTCGGAGGTGACCGGGCCGTTCGCGCCCTCCACGATGATCGGCGCGCGCACCTCGTTCGCGTTCGCCGTCGTGATCTGCCCCTCGAGCGCGGCGGGGACGAGCACGTCGGCGTCGAACGCAAGGAGCTCGGCGTTGGAGATCTTCGAGAGGCCAGGGAAGCCCTCGAGGGTGCGCTGCGGGTTCCGCCGCACGTGCTCGATCGCCCGGGCGATGTCGATGCCGGCGCTGGAGGCGTACCCGCCGCTCACGTCGGAGATCGCGACGATCCGGCAGCCGGCCTCGGCCAGGGCCTTCGCGGTGACGCTGCCGACGTTCCCGAAGCCCTGGACCGCGACCCGCGTCTCGTCGGGACGCTTCCCGCGGCGCCTCAGCAGCTCGAGGGTGACGAACGCGACGCCGCGTCCGGTGGCCTCGGTGCGGCCGCGGGAGCCACCCAGCTCCACCGGCTTGCCGGTCACGACCGCGGGCGAGTGCGAGCCGGTCATCATCGTCACCGTGTCGACGATCCAGGCCATCGTCGACTCGTCCGTGTTCACATCGGGGGCCGGGATGTCGCGCTCCGGGCCGATGAGCGGCAGGATCGCCGCGGTGTAGCGCTTCGTGAGCCGCTCGACCTGACGCCGCGTGAGCTGCCGCGGGTCCACCGCGACGCCGCCCTTCGCGCCGCCGAGCGGCAGGTCGGTCACCGCGCACTTCCAGGTCATGAGCATGGCCAGGCCCTCCACCTCGGCCAATGTCACGTCCGGGTGGAAGCGGATGCCGCCCTTGCCCGGCCCGCGCCCGGTGGAGTGCTGCACGCGATAGCCGGTGAAGATCTCGAGCTGCCCGTCGTCGAGCATGACCGGCACCGAGACGATGAGCGTGCGCTCCGGCACCCGCAGGAACTTGTGCATGCCGGGGTCGAGGTCGAGCGCCTTCGCCGCATTCGCGAGCTGCTTCAGCGCTGAATCGCGGAGCTCCTCGCCCGGATGGGTCGCCCGAGGCATGCCCAGGGCCATCAGCGCTCCTTTTCCCGCCGCTCGGCGGTCGCCCGCTCTTCGGATCGGGCCAGGGTCGTCGTTTGGGCCAGACTACCAGCGGGTGAGCGACGACGACGTCCGCTTCATGCGCCGAGCGCTGCGTCTGGCGGCGCGCGCCTCCGGACGAACCAGCCCCAACCCGATGGTCGGCGCGGTGGTCGTGCGGCGCGACGCCATCGTCGGCGAGGGATACCACCGCGCCGCCGGCGAGCCGCACGCCGAGACCATCGCGCTCCGGGCTGCCGCGGCCCACGCGCGGGGGGCGACGCTCTACACCACGCTCGAGCCGTGCGCGCACCAGGGCCGGACCCCGCCGTGCGTCGAGGCCGTCCGCGAGGCGGGCATCGCGCGCGTGGTCAGCGCGATGCGCGATCCGGACCCGCGCACCGACGGAAAGGGCTTTCGCGCGCTGCGCTCCGCGGGCATCGAGGTGGTGCAGGGTGTGCTCGAGGCCGAGGCGCTCCGCCAGAACGAGGGCTTCGTGTCGCGCGTGGCGCGCGGCCGTCCGTTCGTGCTGGTGAAGCTCGCGACGACGCTCGACGGCCGGGTCAGCGTGACCGGCCGACGGTACCTCTCCGGCAGGGCGGCGCTGAAAGAGGTGCACCGGCTGCGCGACCGTTACGACGCGGTGCTGGTGGGGAGTGGGACGGTGCTCGCCGACGACCCCGCGCTCACGGTCCGCGAGGTGAAGGGGCGCGACCCGCTGCGGGTGATCGTCGACACCGACGCGCGCACGCCGCCGCAGGCCAAGGTCGTCCGGGCGAAGGATCCGCAGCGCACGGTCATCTTCGTCGCACGCGATGCCGACGTGCGTCGGGTGAAGCGCCTGCGCGACGCCGGAGTCCTCGTCACGGCGCTGCCGCGCGGCGCGGCGGGGCTCGACCTCGGCGCGGTCCTGCGCTGGCTGGCGGCGCAGGGCGTGAACACGGTCCTCTCCGAGGCGGGGCCGAAGATCGCGGGTACGCTCATCGCGTCGGGGCTCGCCGACCGGCTCATGCTCATCACCGCGCCGATCGCCGGCGGCGACGGTCCGAGCGCGCTTGCGGGCGTGGGCGTGCCGGTGGAGCTCGCGTCGCTGCGCGTACGCCGGCTCGGCGACGACGTCGTGCTGGAAGGAGACCTGTAGATGTTCACCGGCATCGTCGAGGAGATCGGCACGGTCCGGCACGTCGCGCCTGGCCGATCCGGGCTGCGCATCGAGGTCGCCTGCGTCACGGTGATGGAGCGTCTCGCCATCGACGACAGCGTGGCCGTGGCCGGCGCCTGTCTTACCGTCGTGGGCCGCGACGATCGGGCGTTCACCGCCGACATCGTCCCGGAGACCCTCGCGCGGACCACGCTGGGCACGCTCACCCGAGGCTCGCGGGTGAACCTGGAGCGCGCAGCGACCCCCCAGACCGCGCTCGGCGGCCACTTCGTCCAGGGTCACGTCGACGCGACGGCGAAGCTCCAGGAGCGGACACCCGAGGGCGACGGCGCGCGCCTGCGCTTCGCGCTGCCGAAGACACTCGCGCGCTACGTGGTCCAGAAGGGCTTCATCACGCTCGACGGCGTGAGCCTCACCGTCGCGCGCCTCGGCAAGACCTTCTTCGAGATCGCGCTCATCCCCCACACCGCCGAACGCACCACGCTCGGCGTCCTGCGCGCCGGCGACAGCGTGAACGTGGAGGTCGACGTCATCGCCAAATACGTGGAGCGGATCGTCCGGACACGCCGAGCGCGGTCCTAGACTGGTCGTCATGGCCACCCGTCGCGTGACGCGCAAGGTCACCACCCACCCGCGCGTCGTCTTGCCCGTCCCGCCGTTCACCACCGTGGACGAGGCGATCGCGGAGATCGCCCGCGGACGGATGATCATCGTGGTCGACGACGAGGATCGCGAGAACGAGGGCGATCTCACGATGGCCGCGGAGCTGTGCACCGCCGAGGACGTCGCGTTCATCCGCAAGTACGCGAGCGGCGTGGTGTGCGTGCCGATGACCGGCGAGCGCCTCGAGCAGCTCGACCTGCCGCAGATGGTCGCGCGCAACGAGGCCCGGCTCGGCACGGCATTCACCGTCAGCGTGGACGCACGCGAGGGGATCACCACCGGTATCAGCGCGGCCGATCGCGCGCGGACCATCCAGCTGCTCGCGGATCCGCGGTCGACCGCCGCGGATCTGGTGAAGCCGGGGCACGTCTTCCCGCTCAAGGCGCGTGACGGCGGTGTGCTGGTGCGCGCGGGCCAGACCGAGGCGGGCGTCGATCTGTGCCGGCTGGCGGGTCTGCAGCCCGTGGCCGTCATCTGCGAGATCACCAACCCCGACGGCTCCATGTCGCGGCTGCCGGAGCTGAAGCGCTTCGCCAAGCGCCACGGGCTCAAGATGATCACGGTCAAGGACCTCATCGCGCACCGCATGGCGCGCGAGAAGCTCGTCGAACGGGTCGCCACGGCCAGGCTGCCCACCGAGTACGGCGAGTTCACCGTGCACGGCTATCGCGCGCGCTTCGACAACACCGAGGCCGAGCATGTCGCGCTGACGATGGGTGACGTGGCCGACGGGAAGCCGGTGCTCGTGCGGGTGCACTCCGAGTGCCTCACCGGCGATGTCTTCGGCTCGCAGCGCTGCGACTGCGGCGAGCAGATGGACGCGGCGCTCGCGCGCATCGCGGATGAAGGGCGAGGCGTATTCCTCTATCTACGCCAGGAGGGCCGGGGCATCGGCCTGATGAACAAGCTGCGCGCGTACGCGCTCCAGGACCAGGGGCTCGACACGGTGGAGGCGAACGAGCGGCTCGGCTTCAAGGCCGACCACCGCGAGTACGGCATCGGTGTGCAGATCCTGGCCGACCTCGGCGTGCGCAAGGCGCGCATCCTCACCAACAATCCGCAGAAGGCGGCGGTCTCGCTCTACGGCCTGGAGGTCGTGGAGAGGCTGCCGATCCAGATCGAGGCCCGACCCTCGAACCGCGCGTACCTCAACACGAAGGCGACGAAGCTCGGTCATCTCCTGGACGTCACGCGCGAGGGCAAGGTCTAGCCGGACCGGACCTCGCCTAGCGAGCGGCCACGCGCCACGCGACCGAGAGCTCGTACAGCTGGAGCGGTGTCCCACCACCGAGCGAGAGGCCGTCCGTCCAGAGCTCCGTACCGTCGGCGAAGTGATAGCGCACGCCACCCGCGGGGGTGCGCTCGATGCCGTTCACCGCTCGCCAGGGCTGCTCGAGGCTGACGAACGGCAGCAGCACGTCGTTGCGGATGCCGCTCCGCTCGATGAGCACCGTCGCCGCGACGTTCGGCCAGAACAGCAGGAGCGCGAGCAGGGCGACGGCGGCCGCGGACCCGCTGCCGAGCACGAGCCGCCCCAGCGCGCGCATCGCGAGGCCGCGCACGCGTCCGCCGCGCTCGTGCCAGCCGCGCGCGGCGCCGCGGGCCCAGATCGCCGCCTGACGTCCGAGCGCGAGACGCAGCACGACCGTCGTCACGAGGGCCGACAGGGCGAACGCGGCGACGACCGCGCGAGGGTCGAGCGGGCCGACACGATGGATGAGGCTGAACGAGCCCGCGGGGACGGCGCGGATGAGCGTGGCGTTCACGACCGCCGCGATGACGAACATGAGCATCAAGCCCACCGAGAGCCACAAGCCCGCGGCGGCGATGGGCAGGACGGCATCGTCCTGATCGGAGAACTCCCCACGCAGTCGATCGATCGCGTTGAGATGTTCGTGCCACGCCGTGCCATGTGTGGAGAACCGGCCTTGACGGAGCTCATCGAGCACCGCCGCGAGCGTCGCAGCGCAGAGCGGCTCCGGGACATCGTCGATCGTCGGGCGGAGGACCAGCGTACGCGCCATCTCGATGACCAGCGTGCCGCGTCGCACGCGCACGCGGCGCACCTCGGACCAGCGATAGGCATCGGCCGCGCGGGCGCCGACGACGGCGAGACCGGTGGTCGATGCCACCAGATGCGCGGGCTTCCCGAAGGGCTCGACGCGCGCGTCGGTGCGCACGGCCGCCGGGTCGTTCACGATCGACAGAAGGACGTGGTCGGTCACCGCACCGAACGTGGCCGTCCCCGCCATCGCCATACGCGTGCTTGAACGCCGGGCGACGCGCCGTGCTACGGGGTCGCGGCGCGGCTAAAGTCCTATCCATGGCGCAAGGCAAGACACGCGCAGCCCCCTCCGCCAAGGCCCGCGGTGCCCGGGTCGCGATCGTCCGCGCGCGCTGGAACGAGTCGGTGACGCTCGCGCTGGAACGCGGCGCCATCGAGAGCGCGGCGCTGGCGGGCGCGACGGTGGACCTCTTCGAGGTCGCGGGGTCGTTCGAGCTACCGGCCGCGGTGGCGCTGCTCGCCCGGACCGACCGTTATGACGCGATCGTCCCCATCGGCTGCCTGGTGCGGGGCGAGACGCCGCACTTCGACGTCCTCGCGCAGGCGGTCGCGCGCGGGCTCCTGGAGCTCTCGATCACGCACCCGGTCGCCATCCCGTTCGGGGTCCTCACCTGCGACACGATGGCCCAGGCCGAGGCGCGTGCCGGCGGTGGCGAGGGGAACAAGGGACGCGAGGCGATGGACGCCGCGCTCGCGCTGGTCGCGCTGCGTCAGGCGCTCGCCAGCAGCGCCCCGAGCGCCCGTCCCCGCGCGAGGGCCGCGTCCCGCTCGACCCGGTAGAAGCGAAGGCGCTCGCCCGCGGCGCGCTGCGCGACCCGGCCGATGTCGTCCTGCGTCACCGTCGCGATGATCGGATACCCGCCGGTGGTCTGATGATCCGCGAGCAGCACGATCGGCTCGCCGTCACGTGGGACCTGCACCGCACCGGTCACGACGCCGCAGGTCAGGATCTCGCGATCGTCTGGCGCGATCGCCGGCCCGGCCAGACGCAGCCCTTGCCGGTCGCCCAGCGCCGAGACCGTGAACGCAGATGTGAAGAAGCGTTCGACCGCTGCGGGATCGAAGCGATCCTCGTGCGGTCCGACGATCGCTGCCACCTCCTCGCCGTACTCGTACGGGATCCGCGAGCCCGCGTCGACCGCCGTGCGACGCGGGGCACCGAGCGGGAGCGCGTCGCCGGCCTCGAGGGCACGGCCAAGACCGGCGCGCTGATACACAGAACGGCTTCCGAGCATGACCTCGCTCGCGATGCCGCCGCTCACGGCGACGTACGCGTAGCGCGTCCGCGCCGTGCCGCTCACCCTGACCATCTCGCCGCCGCGCACGAACACGCTCCCCCATCCCGGCAGAGAGTCGCGCACCGTCACCGTCACCTCGCGTCCGGTCACGCAGACCAGCCGGGCGTCATCGCAGCGGAACGTGAACGGCAGACCCACCACCTCGATCGCCGCGTCAGCGGCGGTGTTCCCGACGAGGGCCTGAGCCGCGCGGAAGGCGAACGGGTCGGCGGGTCCCGACTGGGGCACGCCGCTGCGCAGGTGTGCGACGCGGCCGCCATCCTGCACCGTCGCGCCGAAGCCCGCCTGCTCGATGTGGATCATCGAGCCACGAACCGCACCCGATCACCGGCGCGGAGGAGCGCGGGCTCCTCGCGCGACGGATCGAACATGGCCAGGTCGGTAGTGCCGATGAGGCGCCAGCCGCCGGGCGAGGCGAACGGGTACACCGCGGTCTGGCCATCGGCCACGGCGACGCTGCCCGCGGACACACGCGCGCGGGGAGTGCGCAGACGCGGGGCGACGATCCGCGGGTCCAGCCGCCCGAGATACGCGAAGCCCGGCATGAAGCCCAGGAAGTACGCGCGGTACTCGCGCTCGGTATGGAGCGTCACCAGCTCATCGACCGACAGGCCCGAGCGCTCGGCCACGTCGTCCAGGTCGTCGCCGTCATAGCGCGTCGGGATCTCGACCAGCCGCCCGCCGCTCGCACCGTCCGCCGCGGGCCGCGCGGCGACGAGCCCCTCCGCGGCGGCCGCGGCGGCGTCGGGCGCAAGACGGTCGGGGTCGAACCGCAGCACGACCGATGCGTAGGCCGGCACGGCGACGCCATGGCCAAGCGCCTCCCAGCGGTCGGCGATCCACCGCACACGCCAGACCAGCGCCTCGTCGAACTGGTCGGCGAGCTCCACGAGCAGAGCGCGCTCACCGAAGGGCAGCACGCGGGCAGGGCTCATCGGAGCGGCGGCCGGACCTCGACGCCCGCACGGTCCAGCGCCTCCCGCACCGCGGCCGCGATCTCGGGCGCGCCCGGCGTATCGCCGTGCAGGCAGAGCGTATCCACGGCCAGCGGGAGGAACGTCCCATCGGTGGTCCGCACCCCGCCCTCGTGTACGAATGAGAGCGCCTGGGCGACCGCGACCTGCGGATCGCTGTGCACCGCACCCTCGAGCGCCCGCGAGCGCAGCGACCCGTCCGGCTCGTAGGCTCGGTCGACGAAGCCCTCGCGCGCGACCCGGAGGTCCATCGCCAGTGCGCTCTCCACCATCGCCGAGCCGGGTGGCGCGTACACGATGTACGCGGACCCGCGCGCGTCGTCGTAGATGCCGCTCGCGACCGCGCTCGCGACGGCCCGGTCGCGCATCGCCTGGTTGTACAGCGCTCCGTGCGCCTTCACGTGACGGACGCGCGCGCCCTGCGCGTCGGCGGCTGCGGCGAGTGCCCGGATCTGCAGCGCGACCTCTTCGGTCAGCGCGAGCGCATCCATCGCCATCGCCACACGACCGAAGCCCGCGCGATCCGGATAGCCCGGATGGGCACCGATCGCGACACCATGCGCGAGCGCGAGCGCGATCGTGTCGCGCATGGTCCCCTCGTCGCCCGCGTGGCCGCCGCAGGCGATGTTCGCGGACGAGATGAAGCGCATGAGCGCGGCATCCTGGCCGGCCCCCTCGCCGAGATCGCTGTTGAGGTCGATCGACCTCACGGTGTGACGTACAAAAGGCGCACGATCTCGGTGCCGCTGAAGAGCGTCTTCGGTGCGAGGGCTCCGCTTGGCTGCACGAGACGGACCTCGGTCGCGAGCCGGGTGCCGTAGAGGTACACGATGCCCGCGCGGAGCCAGTACGGAGAGCGCGCGGCATCGGTGCCCGGCAGCGGGGTCAGGTTCTGCCCGTTCGCATCGACGGTGACGAGCTCGACCGGCCCGTTCGGCACGGAGCGCGCGACGACGATCCGCGCACCGGTGGGATCCCAGTCCGCGCCGTAGGTCTCGTTCGGGAGCAGCGGTGCCGGCGACGCCGGCGGTGCCTGGTCGTCCCACACATAGACACGTGGCCCGCCGGCCGGTCCGCCGAACGACACCAGCGCCCGCGGGCGCTGCGGGCGCCACGAGGTCGCCTCGCCGCTCGGTCGCGCCCCGATCCGGTCGTACGGCGGATTCACGAAGCCGCGGATCGCGCGGGTGCTCAGATCGAGCACGTCGACCACACCGCTCACGACGGTGCGCGAGAGGACCAGGCCGAGCCCATCCGGTGTGAGGCCACGAAGACGTATCGCGCCGTCATTCGAGGGGCCGCGAAGCTGCGTGAGATTGGTGCCGTCGGCGCGTATGCGGAAGATCCCGAGGTCCGCCTCCTCGCCGATGGACGTCTTGCTGTAGTACACGACGGTCCCGTCGTTCGACCAGACCGGCGTCCGCTGAGACAGCGTCGGCTCGTTCGGCGTGATCCATCCGACCGCACCGGTCTGGAGATTCAGCGCGGCGATGCGCAAGCGCGGGGCGCTCACGCTGCCGAGATCGACGGTGAGGGCGATCGCGCTGCCATCGCGCCGGATGTGCCACTCCGTACCGGCTGGCAGATCGAGCAGCGGTGTCGCGGCGGCCTCGTCGAGCGGGACGGCGATGATGCGCGACCCGTTCTCCGTACGCTGCTCGACGATGGTCGTGGTGTCACTGGGCCGCCAGGCGAACACGAGAGGGCGCACGCGCTGCAGTGGATCGGTCGGCGCGGCCGACGGGGACGCCGACGGCGACGCCGCGGGCGACGGCGAAGCCTGCGTGCTGGGGCTTCGCGTGGGGCTGGCCGTGGCCGACGCCGTGGCGGTGGGCGATGCGCGCCGCGGCGACTCGCTCGGCAGGCGCGGCCCACCCGACAGCGCCAGCGCCACGACCGTGCCCGTGAGGGCGGCCAGGCCGATCATGACCGCGTAGAGCCGCCAGCCAGACTGCATTGCCCCGTCAGGTTAAGACTTGCTCATTAGCACGCGAGACACCCGGGGGTCACCCGGATGTCTCGCGGCTCACGACAGGGTCAAATGAACAGTGGTGCGAGGACGAGCGTGATCGTGCTGAGCAGCTTCACCAGGACGTGCAGGCTCGGGCCGGCGGTGTCCTTGAACGGGTCACCGACGGTGTCACCGACGACCGCCGCGGCGTGCGCCGGGCTGCCCTTGCCGATGACGTTGCCCTTCTCGTCCTTGAGGTAGCCGAGCTCGATGTACTTCTTGGCGTTGTCCCACGCGCCGCCGCCGTTGTTCAGCACGGTCGCGAGGATGACGCCGGCCATGGTGCCCACCATGAGGAACGCTGCCTCGGCCTCGGCCTTGAGCAGGATGCCCACGACGATCGGCGCGCTGACCGCGAGAAGGCCGGGAGCGATCATGTTGCGGAGCGCCGAGGCGGTGGTGATGTCGACGACTCGCGCGTAGTCGGGCTCCTCGGTGCCGGCCATGATGCCGGGATGCTCGCGGAACTGCGTGCGGACCTCTTCGATGATCGCCCCGCCGGCCCGGCCGACGGCGCGGATGGCGAGGGATGAGAAGAGGTAGACGAGCATCGCGCCGAGCAGGCCGCCGATGAAGACCTCGACCTTGGCGAGGTTGACGGTCTCGAACGGCTTGCCGGTGAGCTGCGTGATGCGATCCAGGTACGCGGAGAAGAGGAGGAACGCGGCGAGCGCGGCGGATGCGACGGCGTACCCCTTGGTGAGCGCCTTCGTCGTGTTGCCGGCCGCGTCCAGACGGTCGGTCCGCTCGCGGACCTCCTCGGACGCCCGCGCCATCGAGGCGACGCCGCCGGCGTTGTCGGTGATCGGCCCGAACGTGTCCATGGCCAGGATGAACGCCGCGCTCATGAGCATGCCCATCGTGGCGACGGCGGTCCCGTAGATGCCGCCGTGCGGGAGGCCGGTGGTCTCGCCCCACTGCACGCCGCAGAAGTACGCGCCGAAGAGGGCGATGGAGATGGCGATGATCGACGGCGCGGTCGTCTCAAATCCGACCGCGGTGCCGGAGATGATCGTGGTGGCCGGACCGGTCTTCGCGGCCTGCGCGATCTCACGCACCGGACGGAAGCCGCCGGAGGTGTAGTACTGCGTGATGTACACGAACGCGAGGCTGGTCAGGATGCCGATCGTGCCGGCGAAAAAGAACCAATACCCGCCACCCTCCGCGTTGAGCAGGGTGTTCGTGCAGAGCCACATGAAGGCGATCGAGAGCGCGAGGGTGATGTAGTAGCCGCGGTTCAGCGCGCCCATCGGGTCGCCGTGCTCCTTGCCGCGGACGAGGAAGATGCCGATCACGCTCGCGATGAGGCCGAAGCCACGGACGATGAGCGGGAAGAGGATCCAGGCCACGTTGCCGGTCGCCGCGAAGATCGCGACGCCCAGGATCATCGCGCCGATGTTCTCGGCCGCGGTGGACTCGAAGAGATCCGCGCCACGTCCGGCGCAGTCGCCGACGTTGTCGCCCACGAGGTCCGCGACCACCGCCGCGTTGCGCGGGTCGTCCTCGGGGATCCCCGCCTCGACCTTGCCGACGAGGTCGGCGCCGAGGTCAGCGGCCTTGGTGTAGATACCACCGCCGAGCTGTGCGAAGAGCGCGACGAACGAGGCGCCGAAGCCGAAGCCGACGATGAGGAACGGTGCCTGCGCCGGGTTGGCGAAGCCGTTGTACGCGGCGAACATCGCGAACACGCCGATGAGCGACAGGCCGACCACAAGGATGCCCGAGACGGCGCCGCCGCGCAGCGCGATACGGAGCGCGTCGCCAAGGGAGTGCTGGGCGGCCGCCGCGGTCCGCAGGTTCGACTTGACCGCGACGAACATGCCTATGATCCCGGAGAGCATCGACGCCGCCGCGCCGACCAGGAACGCGACCCCGGTGCGGACGGCGAGCTCCTCACGCGAGATGCCGGGGACGTTCTCGAACGCGTAGATGACCAGACCGATGACGACCGCGCCGCCGAGCGCCAGGAACCCGATCGTGCGGTACTGGCGCTTGATGAAGGCCACGGCGGCCACGTAGATCGCGCCCGCGACCCGCTGCATCTCCGGCGTACCGGTGGGCGAGCGCAGCACATCCCAGGCGAAGTAGCCGGCCACGGCGACCGCGATGAGGCCGGAGAGCGGGACGACCCAAAGCAGTGGTGTTTCCAAGAGAGGATTCCTCCGAGTTGATCACAAGAAGCAAGCGCCCGCCCCGACGGAGGGGGCTGCAGCGCTTCGACGGCAGTCTACGTGGCGCGGCCACAGGCGGCAAACGAGGTATCGTGAGGGAGACATGCCACCACAGAAGGCCTCCAAGAGCCAGCCCAAGGCGGACGCGGCCGAGAAGGCCAAGAGCAAGGATCGGGAGTGGCTCACCACCGGTGAGCTCGCCACGCGCATCGGCTGGCGGGAGCACGCGCTCCGGGACGCGATGCGGGGCAAGGAGCTCCCGGGTGTCCGCCGGACGGCGTTCGGCTACCACATCGAGGGCACGGCCGTGGACCAGATCAAGGCGACGCTGGGCGAGCCGCCGGCCAAGCCGAACGCCTCCCGCCGCTAGACCTCTTCTAGCTGTGCTTGCGCAGGCGCGCCGGCAGGATCGATAGCTCCTCGCGGTACTTGGCCACCGTCCGTCGCGCCAGGATGATGCCGTTGTCCGACCGCAGCTTCTCCACGATCTCCTGATCCGAGTAGGGCCGCGTGCGGTCCTCGTTCTCGATGATCTGCTTGATCACGTCCTTGACGCCGAGCGACGCGGTGAAGAAGACCGCGAACGGGACGACCTGACCGTTCGGGATGAGCACGAATTTCCCGGCGGTGGCGCGGCTCACCGTGGACTCGTGCATGCCGATCCGCTCTCCCACCTCGGCGCGCGTCAGCGGCCGGAGCGACTGGATACCGTTCTCGAGGAACTCGTGCTGGCACTCGACGATGACTTCGCTGATGCGCTGGATCGTCTGCCGCCGCTGATTGATGTTGTCGATGAAGAACTTCGCCCGCGTCACGTAGTCGCGGATGTGCTGGCGGTCCTGCTCGCTCATCGGCACCGCGCTCGCCCCCTCACGGCGCGCGGCCTGGACCTGGGCGATGAGCTGCCGGTACACGGGGTTGACCCGGAGCGAGAACCGGCGCGACTCGATGACCTCCACCTTGAACTGGCCGTTCTCGTCCTTGAAGATGATCACGTCTGGCCGCAGGCCGACCTCGCGACCGCCCACCGAGGTGCCGTCGGGCCCGGCGGCGAAGCCGTGGGCCGGGTACGGGTTGAGGCTCTCCTTTATGTAGTCCCAGGCCGCGGCCACATCCTCACGCGTGATCCGGAGCGCCTGCGCGATGTCCCCGAACTTGTGCTCGCCGAGGGCGCGGAACTGCTCGGCGACGATCTGCTTGGCGTGCGGCGGCACCGGCTCCCCGATCTCCTCGAGGTGCTCCATCTGCACCAGCAGGCATTCGCGCGTGTCACGCGCGCCGATGCCCCAGGGCTCGATCGAGAGGATCACCTTATGCACGCGCTCGACCTCAGCGAGCGGGACCTTCATCGTCTTCGCCGCGTCCTCGAGCGTGATGCCCTCAAGACGTCCGTTGTCGTTGATGTTGCCGATGAGGTATTCGGCCGTCGGATGCAGTCGCGACGGCAACATCACCCGCACGTTCCAGGACAGGTACTCGGCGATGGTCTGCTCGGCCTCGGCGCGGACGATCGGGTCGAAGTCCTCGTCGTCCTCGTCACGCTGCGTCAGGCTCGAGCCCTCGAGCGGCTCGGCGTCGGGCTCGTCGCCGCGTGGCGGCTTGTTCGCGAGCCCGAAGCAGCTGAGACAGATGCGCCCCTGAAGGGGCTCGCCACAGAGCGGGCAGACCTGCGACTCCTCGAGGTCGAGCGCCGGATTCTCGGAGAGCTCCTGGCTGATGACGGCCTGCAGCTCCATCGAGGAGAGCTGGAGGATGGCGTTCGCGGCGATCTGTTTCGGTGTGACCTTGAGCTGTTGCTGCGGAAGGATTCGCAGATCCACTATCGGCTACCTTACCCCAATGCTCATTCGCGGCGAGCTCGCCATTGGGCTCGTTGGCGTGGCATTCATCTTCATCGCCGTCGCCTCCGCACTTCCCAAGGGACTGAGCCGCTGGCGGGCGCCCGCCGCCGCGTTCGCCTGCGCTATGGCAGGACTTGGGCCACTCCTCGCCTACCCGTTCATCGAGCCCTCGGGTGCCCGTGGAACGGCCTTGTGGGAGTGGTCGGCCGTCGGCGGACCGACCATCCAAGCTTCCTATCGTCTGGACGGCCTGGCGGTGACCGGCCTCGCGATCGGCGTGCTGTACGGCGCGGCCGCGCTCATCGCGACGACCCGGGTGAACGCGCGCTCGCCGCTCCTGCGTCCCGCGCTTCTGGTGAACGCGTTCGTGCTGATGACGCTCGCCATCGTCGACGACCTGGTCGGCGTGACGGTCGCCCTCGGTGCGCTCGCCGGTTCCACCATCTTCGTCGCGCTCCTGGTGTCACCCGCACCCGCGGTCGCGCGCATCACCGCATACCTTGCGGCCGGCGTACAGGCGTTCGTGGTGGCGGCCCTGCTGGTCACGCGCTTCGGCGGGGCATCATTCCGCTTCGACGCGATCGCCGCGGCGTCGGTCAGCCCCGGGGTCGTCCTCGCGGCGACCATCGGCGGAGCGCTGTTCGCGGGGCTGTACCCCTTCGTGCCGTGGGGCTACCGCAAGGACGAGAGCGGCGAGCGTGAGAGCCTGCGCGGTCTGCTCACGATGCCGGCAGGCGTCGGGGCGACGATCGCGCTCATCCGCATCCTCGGCATCACGCGCATCGACCTCGCGACGCTCGGTCTTCCGGGGACGATCCCCACGCCGGTCATCACGCTCGTTGGGCTGGTGGTCGTGTTCCACCTGTGGCGCGCATGGCGTGGTCGGGCGCGCGCACGCAGGCGCGCGTTCATGGTCGCCATCCTGTTCGGCGCGCTCGTGCTCTACCCGTCGCTGCACTGGAGTCATCTCGTCCTCATCGCCTGCCTCCTCACGGTGGCGTACGCCGCCGCCGTATCGCTGGCGCTGCCCGATCAGTGGCCGGTGACGCGCTACGACGTGACGCTGGCCGCGGCTTGGATCGGCCTCGCCGCGGGCACGCCGACCGCGCTCGCGGGGGCGATCGCGGTGCTCGTCGGCGGCGGGCTTGCCGCCCTCGCCGACGCGTTCTGGATGCCTCCGCACCGCGGGTACATGGCGATGCTCGGGAGCACCACGACCATCGTGGCCGGCGGGCTGGCGATCGCTCTCGGCGCCCTCGAGGCGCCCGATCCGATCACGGTAGCGCTCGGTCTCGTCGCGATCACGGCCGTCATCACGCTGGAGCTGGTCCACGTGGGGCGCCGGCTCGACGTCGCCGCGGCGCCGGCCGACCTCGAGAGCACGGCGACCGTCGTCGCATTCCTTTCCACGGTGCTCGTCGCGCTCCTCTTTGCAGCACCGGTGCTGGACGCCTCGGCTCGCGCATTTGGCAGGCCGTTGGAGCACGACCTCGCGACGGTCGCATACACGGCCGCCGCGCTCGCCGTGCTCGGCGCCATGCTCGCGGTGGTCGCCGGCGCGGTCCGGCCCTACCTACCCGACACCGCACCGATCGGTGCCCGCCTCGCCCGGGTCGCGACGTTCGCCGATCCGGTGCCCGCGGCACTGAACATGTTCCGCACGCTCGAACGATCGGCGACCACGGTCTCGACGGTGTTCTCGCTCTTCGAGCGACGCGCCGGTGTGTGGCTGGCGCTCCTGCTGCTCGCCGCCGTGCTCACCTGGGCCGTGCGCTGATGCTGATGCTGCTTCTGGTGTCCGTGGCCACGCTCGCGGCGAACGGCGCGCGGCAGCTGCGCTATGTGGCCCTCGCTTTCCTCGGCGTCGCCCTGAGCGCGCACCTCCTGGGCGGACCCGCCGTGTCGCTCTCGCAGATCGGTGTGAGCGCGACGGCGGCGGTCGTGTCCGCGGCCGTGCTCTTCATCGCGGCACGGGACGGACGGTACGGCGAGGATCCCGGCTGGCGGCTCTGGATCGCGACGGTCGTCGCCGCCGCGACCACGGCGGCCGCGTTCGCCTACCTGCGGACCACCGCGGATGAGGAGGTGCGCATCACGCTCCTGGGCGAGGATCCCAGTGGTGTCACCCAGCAGGCCGCGGCGTTCTGGCTCCTGTCGTCGGGCGTGGCCATCCTGCTCACGGCGCGCGGCGCGGTCCGCGGCTCGCTCGGCGCGCTCCTCATGCTCACGGGCACGCAGCTCCTGGTGCAGCTCGTCCCCGGGGCGCAGCTCGCGTTCACGCTCCTGCTCTCCTGGCTGCAGGTGGTCGTCGCGCTGTGCGGCGCCTTCCTCATCCTGAACGAGCGGGCGGTGCGCGAGTCATGAGCCTGCTCCTGACGATCGCGCTCCTCGGCGTCGGAGCGCTGGTGTCGTTCGCGGTCCGCAAGCGCCTCGAGCTCGCGGGGCCGTTCACAATCGCGGCCCTCACCATCGGCGTCTGGCTGCTCGTCTCGAGCGACGCCGGCACGACCGCCGAGGTGATCGGGCTGCAGCTGCGCCTCTCGCCGCTGGCGCGCCTGGCCGGCGTGGTGTTCCTGGCCTCGCTCGCCCTCATCGTGCTCGCGGTCTGGCTGGATGAGCCCGCGTACAACTTCTTCCCCACCGCGCTCGCCACCGGCGCGGCGGTCGTCGCGGTGCTGACCCTGGCCACGCCGGTGGCGATCTACGCGGCGCTCCTCATCGCGCTGCTCATCCCGGTCGGCTCGTTCACCTTCCAGGTCACTCGCAACCGCAGCGCGGAGGCGGCCTACCGGCACTACTCGTTCGTCGCGCTGGGTGGATGCACCGGACTCGCGGCGCTCGCCCTCGCCGGCAGCCTGCCCCGGGAACAACCGCCGGGGACGTTCGTCCTGCTCGTCGTCATCCTGGCGGTCGCCTTCGCGCTGAAGCTCGCCGTCATCCCGTTCCACACGCATGCGGCGCTGCTGGCCTCCGAGGTGCCCGCGGCCGCGCTCGCGCTCTACTTCGGCGTCCTCGTGCCCACGACCTTCATCGCGTTCGCGGAGATCCTCACGCTCTCCGGCCTGCTGCCGGCGATCGTGCAGATCGTGAAGGTGCAGGATCTCCTGCTCGGCCTTGGCGCGGTCTCGGCCATCGGCGGCGCGTTCCTCGCCACGGGGTCGACCGAGCTGCGCCGCGTGGCGGTCTACTCGGTGATCGCGAACCTCGGCCAGGCTCTGGTCGGCATCGCGACGCTGTCCGGCCCCGGCATCATCGGCGCGATCGCGATCGCGCTCGTCTCGGGGGCCGCCGCCACGCAGCAGCTGCTCGCGGCCGGGGCGATCGAGCGCCGCAGCGGCGCCGACCGGCCCAGCGCGACCGTGGCGCCCCTCGCCGCGCTCGCCTTCGTCATCGGCGGCTTCGCGATGATCGGCGCGCCGCCGCTGGTGGCGTTCCCGGGGCACTTCTTCGTCGGCCTCATCGCGTTCTCGTATTCGGGGACGCTCGGTGCGATCCTCGTCCTGTCGACGCTCTTCATCCTGGTGGCGCAGCTCCGCGCTGCGATGTCCATCTTCCGCGTCGCGCCCGAGCGCTGGCGGGTGGAGCG
>DASSPF010000226.1:0-2774 GCA_035699805.1 Candidatus Limnocylindria bacterium
AGGTCCGCCGGAAGGTGGCGAACGAGCGCTGATGCCACGCAAGAAGAGGGACGGCTTCGGCGATGTGACCACGACGCGCGCCGCGTTCGAGCGCGACGAGGCCCGCTGCCCCAGCTGCCGCCGGCCCATCGGTCCGGCGGGTCGCCCGAGCTACGTGCAGTCGTTGGGCGGTGGTGAGCCGCGCCTGGCGACGATGCGCTGCGGCCGCTGCAACGCGATGCTCACGCTTCGCTTCGAGGACGTGCCGCCCGCTCCCCAGACCTAGCTCGCGAGGGGCGCCCCGTTCGCGGCGACGGGCAGGCTGAGCACGAAGACGCTGCCCTCCGCGTTGCTGGACTCCAGGTAGAGCCGTCCGCGGTGGCGCTCGGCGAGCTGCCGGCTGATGTGCAGACCCAACCCGGTCCCGCGCACGTCGCGCGTCCGCGACGAGCGGTAGAACGGGGTGAACAGCAGCGCGCGCTCGCCGTCGGGAATACCGACGCCCCGGTCGCTCACGCGGATCTTGGCGTCCGCACCCGTCACCGCGAGCGTCACTGTGACCGGCGACCCCTCGGCGCTGTACTTCAGCGCGTTCCCCAGCAGGTTGTCGATGATCTGGGTGATGCGCCCGGCGTCGGCGTACACGATCACGGCTTGGTCCGGGCGCTCGAAGGACATTCGCGGCACGGTGTCGTAGTCGTGCGCCTCGACGGCGTCGGCGACCACCGTCCCCAGATCGACTCCGGTCACCGAGAGGCTGAGACCATTGGAGGCCAGGCGCGCGTGGTCGAGCAGCTCGTCGATGAGACCGGTCATGCGATCCACCTGCACGATGGCGCCGTCGAGGGCCTCGCGCTCGCGCTCAGGGTCCACCCCGACACGACGGCGGGCCAGCTGGACCTGTCCGCGGATCACGGTGAGCGGGCCGCGCAGCTCGTGCACGATCGTCCCGAAGAGATCGGTCTCGGGCCAGTCCGCGGCGAGCTGGCCGACGTCGGGGAACACGCTGATGGACAGCCCCGGCGCGCTGGCCTGCTGCTTCGTGGTGACGTCGATGCCCGTCCCGTCGACGGCCCGCCGCACCGTGGTAAGGAACTCCTCGACGATGAACGGCTTGCTCACCATCCCTGCGAACGACGCATCGCGGCTGCGCTGCGAGCGTCCGGCGCGTACCTCGCGCAGCGCGGCACGGTCGGCGGTGAAGATGACGACCGGGACGGCGGGGTGCCGGTCGCGGATGGCGGCGGCGTCGTCCCACGTCCGGCTCTCGCCGGTCGCGCGCACCTCGCCGTCCAGGATCACGCACCGCGGCTGCCAGCGATAGACGGCGGCGTCGATGAGCGCGTGGTCGGCGATCGTCACCGGGTGGTACCCGGCCTGGGTGAGCAGACCGGCGACGAGCGCGCTGATGGCCGGGTCGTCCTCAACGACCAGGATGTTGCGGTCCTCCACGGGTCGCCTCCCCTGTCCACGGTCCCACGCGACGAGGCGCACCGCATGACGCTTTCGTAACGGCGCAAGGAACTCGGGAAATGGGGCCGGAACGCCCCTACGCGCCGTCCCGGTCCGTGGATCCCGCGTCCGGCGCGGCGACGAAGCGGTACCCCGTCCCCGGCACGGTCTCGATGTACCGCGGCTTGTGCCAGTCGTTCTGGAGCTTCGCGCGGAGCGCGCGGACATGGCGGTCGACCACGTTGCTCTCGCTGACGAAGTCGGTCCCCCAGAGGGCATCGAGGATCTGCTCCCGCGTGAGCACGCTCCCCGCGTTCGCCGCGAGCAGATAGAGCAGGGCCTGTTCGAGCGAGGTGAGGTGCAGATCGTGGTCACCCGCGATGACCCGGCGGTTCAAGACGTCGATCTCGAGATCGCCGATGCGCAGGCTCGGCACGAGCATCCCCGCACCGCCATGCGCCCGGCGGATGACCGCGCGGCTGCGCGCGACCAGATCGTCGGGGACGAACGGGATCCCGATGTAGTCGTCTGCGCCGCGCTCGAACGCGTCGAGCTTCCCGCGCAGGTCGCTGCGCCGCGTGAGCGCGATGACCCCCATGGGCTGTCCGACGCGCGCGTCGTCGATGAGCTGGATGCCCGCGCCCGCTTCAAGGTCGATGTCCAGGATGAGCAGCTGCGGATTCCACTCGGCGATCGCAGCCCGCGCGGTGGGGATGCTGTCCTCGACGCGGCGGATGTAGGAGCCATGACGAAGCGTGAAGTCGACCGTGTTCGCGAGCGCGCGGTCGCCGATGACGAGGAGCACGCGGACCGGCCGCTCTGGACCCCGGGCCGCCCTAGGAGACAGGACGTCGGTCACCGAGAACGATTATGAAGGCCCTTCATAGATACGAACGCCCAGGGACCGGCTGAGCGGCAGCGGCCACTCGGGATGCTGCGGATGCGGGGAGAGCGGGCCGGGGACGGCCGGCTCACCGAGCAGGAGGAGGAGCCCCGCATGGCTCCCCTCGGGCACACCGATCCAGAGGAGGCCGACCGGCGTGCGCTCGCCGTCGGATCCCGCTTCCGGCGATGCGTCCCGCGCGGGCGGCTCCGTACCGTTGATGCCGGACTCGGTGACCGCGAGACGGTAGTGCAGCGACGGGACCTCGGAGCGCTCCGCCACGCGAGCGCGGTAGCGTTTGGGCTCATCCCAGCGCGACACGAACGGCTCGAGAGCAGCGTGACGCGCGACGTCGGTGCCCGCGCTCTCGCCCTCTCGCAGCCCGCGGATCGTCGCGACGTCGCGGCGGTCGTCCACGCTCGTCAGGAGCGGGACCGCCGGATCATCCGCCGCGTTCGTC
>DASSPF010000227.1:0-15132 GCA_035699805.1 Candidatus Limnocylindria bacterium
GGTCGTCGCAGCCCATCTCGAGGAGCCGCTTCGCGCAGTCGGCGACCGTCGCGGGCGCCGTGGGCCCGTCCCACGGATCGGCGATCACCATCGAGAGGTAGCCGCGCACGCCCAGCCCGGCATCCTTCGCGCGGCGCACGACGGGGGCATACGCGGCGATCGCTTCGTCGCGCGAGCGGTTCAGGTTCTTCCGCGAGTACGCGTCGGAGGCCGACGCGAACACCGCGATGTCGCGCGCGCCCGCGCGCATCGCACGCTCGAGCCCGCGCTCGTTCGGCACGAGCACGGGGTAGCGCACACCCGGTCTCCGGGTGAGCCGCCCGAGGAGCTCCTCCGCGTCGGCGAGCTGCGGGACGGCGGACGGGCTGACGAACGAGGTCACTTCGATGATCGTGTGTCCCGCGTCGGCGAGGCGCTCGAGGAGCGTGAGCTTCGTGTCGGTGGGGAGCGTTCGCGCCTCTGCCTGTAGGCCGTCGCGCGGCGATACCTCCACGAGCTGGATCCGCGCGGGGAGCGTGCCGATCACTGCCGCATCCTATGAGGAGTCGCCACGATCGAGTGGCGGGCGGAGCGCCGCGTCTCGCACGCCGACGGCCACCCCCCTGCGCGCGCGGAGAGGGGCTCGCGGCCCCATGGTCCCGGATTCCTGTACTGCTCATTGACATCGTTCAGCGCCAGGACTAGAACGCACTCGGATCGCTTGGCTGGCGGATCGGCCGAGGTCGATCGCGGAGGTGCGGGGTGCGGCGCGCGTGGCGGAGCGGGCTGCTCATCACCACGCTGGTCGTCTCCTCGCTCACGCCGGGGATGCAGCGCACGGCCAGCGCCGACTCGTCCGATGCTCGATCCGAAGATTCCCCACGTGAATTTCGAAACACTGGGGCCCGATGGACGAGCGGTGGAGAACGCGCACCTTGAGTTGATTCAGCGCACGTTAGACGGATCGCGATGAAGGTCCGCCAGGCGGCGTTTCTACGCGGGTCGGACCGCACAGGCAAGCGGCTACTTCACTATTGGGGTCTGCCATCCGAGCTCGGGGGTACCGATACGCAACGGTCGGGAATGCCGGCAGCTCGCGTTCTGATTCTTGAGCAGCGCCAGTCAGGCGACTTCCTATTGCTGCGGTTCGCCGGGGACGGAACGTTCGCTGGTGACACGTGGCACGCCACGCTCGAAGATGGAAAGTCGCAGTCTGAATCTGAATACCCGGGTCTCGTGCAGGAATGGTGGGATATACCGCCAAGCGTTGCCGATCCGGACGTGACTTCGTTCGTTCTTGCTCGACTGAGAGAGCGTGCCGAGTAGGATCGTCTGGATTCCCATAGGCCGCGTCGAACACCACCATCCGCACTGGACCATCGCCGCCTTCGGCTACGACGGGGCCAACCGCACCACTGGCGACGGTGCACGTGCTTTCGTCTGGGACGGCGTCGATCGTCTGGTGCAGTGCGGCCCCGACACCTTCGGCTACGACGCGCTAGGACCCCTGCGACCAGTGGAGGCACGTAGTCATGGAGTCAACGATCACCGGCCTTGGTCTCGCGATCTTTGGCTTGCTCACCGTGGTCTACCTAACGACCGAACTGGCCGGCATGATCGCTGGGCGGGAGGCGCTTCCTCGAGTGCTCCGACCGCTCGCCACTGTTGATCGCGGACCACGGTCCGCGATCGGGGCGTTCGCAGGCCGCGTCGTGGTCGTCGTACTTGGCCAGTCCGTCATCGCCGGTGTTCTCATCAGTGGTATCGCGAGCCGGGATCCAATGAGCGTCGCGGCTCTGATCATCGAGCTCGTGTTGGCGACGCTTTGGGTGGCATCGTTGGTCGTGCTTTGCCGTGCCCGTGGGCATCTGAGCCGGCGTCCCTGAGGTGACGCGACAATAGACAACGGTGGAGTTCCAGGATGTCGTGCGGCGGCGGAAGATGGTCCGCAGCTTCGAGGACCGGCCCGTAGATCACGCCATCGTGGAGCGCCTGCTGGCGAACGCGCAGCGCGCGCCGTCCGCCGGCTTCAGCCAGGGCTGGGCCTTCCTCGTGCTCGAGGGCCGCGATCAGACGTCGACGTACTGGGACGCGCTCTGGCCCCAGGCGCGCAGGAGCGAGTTCGGCTGGCCCGACATGTTCAACGCCCCGGTGCTCATCGTGTGCCTCTCCAACAAGACGCAGTACCTCGAGCGCTACGCGCTGCCCGACAAGGGCTGGACCGATCGCGACGAGAAGCGCTGGCCGGTGCCGTACTGGGACATCGACACCGGCATGGCCGCGATGAACATCCTGCTCACCGCTGTGGACGCCGGCCTGGGTGCGGTGTTCTTCGGCGTCAGCGACCAGGCGGCGCTGCGCGCGACGTTCGGGATCCCCGAGGCGTACACGGCCATCGGGACGATCGCCGTGGGACATCCCAAGCCGCACGACCGACCGTCGCCGTCACTGAAGCTCGGACATCGGGCACCGGCGGACGTCGTCCACCGAGGTCGGTGGTAGGGAACGACCCTCGCTACAGGGCGGCGGGCTCGAACTCCGCGAGACGCTGGCCGCGCTGGACGCTCTGGCCGACCGACGCGAGCACCCGTGTCACGGTGCCGTCCGCGGGCGCTTCGACGCGGAGCTCCATCTTCATCGCCTCCACCACGAACAGCAGATCGCCGCGGCGCGCCCGCTGATCGGGCGTCGCGTGGACCGCGATGACGACACCCGGCATCGGCGCGTCCACCTCGCTTGCGCGCACGACGTCGACGAGGCGCTCGGGCGCGGCTGAGTCCAGCTCATACGCGCGGCCGTCCACGGCGACCCACGTGCGCGTCCCGGCGGTCACCGCGGCGGCACGCCTGCCATCGAGCGTCCACGCATGTGCCTCGGCATCGTCGCGGGCCGCGACATGTCCCTCGCTCCGGTAGGCATCGCTGCCCGTGACCAGGGCGGCGTGCTCGCGGGCGCCGTCGCGCAGCACGATCGTCGTGGCACGCACGCCGCCGAGCCGGAACGGGCCGGACTCGGTCCACGGATCGCCGGGGATGCGCGCGGCGTCGGCGAGCGCGGCCGCGGCGAGCGCGATCGCCTCCGGGCTGGCGTCGCGGTCCGCCGGCAGCATGCGCTCGAACTCCCGGCCGATGAGCTCGGTGTTCACTTTCCCGTGCTGGACCTCGGGATGCGCGACGAGGCCGCGCAGGAAGGGCAGGTTCGTGCGCAGGCCGAGGATCTCCGTCTCGGCGAGCGCCGACGCGAGCTTCGCAAGGGCGAGCTTGCGATGCGGTCCGTGCGCGACGAGCTTGGCGATGAGCGGGTCGTAGTGGCGCGTGACCTCGCCGCCCTCCTCATATCCGGCGTCGACGCGGACACCGTCGGGCCAGCGAACGTGCAGGAGCGGACCGGTCGAGGGCAGGAACCCGGCGTCGACATCCTCGGCGTAGACGCGCACCTCGATGGCATGGCCGCGTGGCGCCGGCTCCTTGAGCGCGAGGCGCTCGCCCTGCGCGACGCGGAGCTGCTGCTCGACCAGATCCACATCCCAGACCAGCTCGGTGACCGGGTGCTCCACCTGGAGGCGGGCGTTCACCTCCAGAAAGAAGAAGGCACCGTCCTCGTCGAGGGCGAACTCGACCGTACCCGCGCTCGTATATCCGGCCTCGCGCGCGATGGCGACCGCGGCCTCGGCGAGCGCTTTCCGTTGCCGGTCATCGACCGACGGCGCGGGGGTCTCCTCGAGCACCTTCTGGTGGCGGCGCTGGGCCGAGCAGTCACGCTCGCCCAGGGCGACGATCGCGCCGAACGTGTCCGCGAGGATCTGCACCTCGATGTGGCGCGGACGCTCTACCAGGCGCTCGAGCATCAGGCGCTCGTCGCCGAACGAGGCCCCGGCGACGCGCCGCGCCTTCGCGAGCGCGTCGCGCAGCCCTGCCTCGTCGCGCACACGCTGCATGCCGATCCCGCCGCCGCCCGCGACCGGCTTGACCATGACCGGGTAGCCGATGCGGCGCGCCGCGTCGAGGAATGTCTCGTCGCGCTGGTCCTCGCTCGCGTGGCCCGGAAGCACCGACACGCCGGCACGCCGCGCGAGCTCCTTCGCGCGTGCCTTGTCGCCGAGCAGACGCAGGACCTCTGGCGGCGGGCCGACGAAGCGCAGGCCGGACTCAGCCGCGGCGGTCGCGAGCTCCGGTGACTCGGCGAGGAAGCCGTAGCCGGGATGAACGAGGTCGGCGCCCGTCCGGTGTGCCGCCTCGATGATCCGCTCCACGTCGAGATACGACTCGCGGGCGGGCGCGGCTCCGATCGCGACCGCGATGTCGGCCTCGCGCACGAAGGGCGCGGTCGCATCGGCCTCCGAGTGCACGGCGACCGTGCTCATGCCCATACGCCGCGCGGTGCGGAAGATGCGCCGCGCGATCTCGCCGCGGTTGGCGACGAGAAGGATGGTCAAGCGCCCCAGCGCGGCTCGCGCCGCTCGAGGTACGCGCGCATGCCCTCCTGCCCCTCCGCGCCGACGCGCAGCGAGGCGATGCGCTCGATGGTGAGGTCGCGCACCTCCTCGACCGGCCGGCCCGCGACCTCACGCACCAGCCGCTTCGCGGCGTTCACCGCGTGCGGGCCGCCGGCGACGATGGCGTCGATGTACAGCTCCAGCTTCCCGTCGAGCTCCTCGGGCGATTCGACGGACTCCACCAGGCCGATCTCCAGTGCGCGCGCGGCGTCGAAGCGCATGCCGCTCACGAACAGGCTGGTCGCGTGCGCCGGACCGATCTTGCGCACCACGTACGGCGAGACCACCGCGGGGACGATCCCAAGACGCACCTCGGTGAAGCCGAAATGCGCCTCCGACGACGCGACGGCGATGTCGGCCACCGCAACCAGCCCGGCGCCGCCGCCGAGCGCCGGACCCTGCACGCGGGCGAGGAGCGGCATCGGCAGGTCGTCGAGCGCGCGGAACATCTCAGCGAGCGCGCGCGAGTCGGCGACGTTCTGGTCGAGGCCGTAGTCGACCATGCTCTTCATCCAGTTGAGGTCCGCTCCCGCGCAGAACGCGCCGCCCTCGCTCGCCAGCACGACCGCGCGCGTGTCGAGACTGATCCGCCCGAGCGCGGCGATGAGCGCGGCGATGATCTCGGCGTCGAAGGCGTTGCGCCGCTCCGGCCGGGCGAGCGTGATCCAGGCGACGCCCCGGGCATCGACGTCGAGCCGGACGACCTCTGCTGTCACGCCGTGAGTGTGCCGCGAATGCCCGAGGGCCGTCCGGTGGCTAGTGGAAGGAGCGCTCGCCGGCGCGGATGGCGACGTCGAGCCAGTTCTCGCGCGGCGGTAGCGGGCAGCTCCAGTCGTCGTTGTACGCGCAGTACGGGTTGTACGCATCGTTGAAGTCCAGGTCGTAGCGCCCACCGCCCAGGGGATGCGCTTCGACGTAGCGACCGGCCCCGTAGGTCTCGGCGGCGCTCGTCGCGTCGCGGAAGGGCACGAAGAGCTCGTCGCCCTGGTCGTACGCGGCGAGCGCGAGCGTCCGTCCCTCCAGCGTGAAGCGCAGCGTGCCGGCGCGTGGGAGGTGCTGCACCTGGCCGGTGCTCGTCTGGACGTCCTCGTACTCGGTCGTCGCGCCACGCTCGAGCGTGGCCTCCACATGGAAGGCCGGGTCGGGCGCGAAGTAGGGGAGGCCGGTGAAGCGGCGGCGCTGGTCGGCGGTGAGCGGCGAATCGGCGCCGCGGGCGAAGTATTCGTCCTTCAGCCGGCGGCGCTCGCGGATGTCCATACGTGCGGAACGATGCCAGAGGCCTCAAGATTCCCGCCCATGGGCCGCTACCGGGCGCTCTTCCTGCTCGCCCTTGCCATGGTGCTCGCGATGTCGACGTGGTTCTCGGCATCCGCGGTGCTGCCGCAGCTGCGCGCGCTGTGGTCGCTCTCGAGCGGCGAGTCCGCCTGGCTCACCATCGCCGTCCAGCTCGGGTTCGTCACCGGGGCGCTCGGGTCCGCGATCACGAACCTGCCCGACCGGTTCAGCGCCAGGCACGTCGTGTTCGTATCCACGCTCGCGGCTGCCGCCGCGAACGCGGGCCTCGTCCTGGCGGACGGTCCGGCGACGGCGCTCGCGCTGCGCTTCGTCACGGGGTTCTTCGTCGCGGGGATCTACCCGCCGGTGATGAAGGTGATGGCGACGCACTTCCAGCGCGGCCGCGGCGTCGCGCTCGGCCTGATGATCGGCGGCCTGACGCTCGGCTCGGCCACACCGCACCTGGTGAACGGGCTCGGCGGCCTCGACTGGCGGACGGTGATCGTGGTGACGTCGCTCCTCACGGTGGCGGGCGGCCTCGTCGTCCTGCTGTTCGTCAGGGAGGGTCCGTATCCGTTCCCGCGGGCGGTCTTCCAGCCGAAGTTCATCCTCCGCGCGTCTCGCGACCCGGCGGTGCGCCTGGTGAACTTCGGCTACTTCGGCCACATGTGGGAGCTCTACGCGATGTGGTCCTGGTTCGGTGCGTACTTCGCGGAGAGCCTGCGTGTCGTCGGCGTCATCGACGCGCGGCTCGCGGCGTTCGGGACGTTCGTGGTCGTCGGCGCGGGGGCCGTCGGCTGCTACGCGGGCGGCGTGCTCGGTGACCGCTGGGGCCGCACGCGGACGACGGCGCTCGCGATGGCGCTCTCGGGGACGTGCGCCGCGCTCTCGGCCCCCGTCTTCGGTGCGGCACCGGCGCTCGTGCTCGCGCTCGGCGTCGTCTGGGGGATCACCGTCATCGCCGACTCGGCGCAGTTCTCGACGATGATCACCGAGATCGCCGATCAGTCGTACGTGGGCACCGCGCTCACCGCGCAGATGGCCGCGGGGTTCCTGCTCACCGTCGCGACGATCTGGATCATCCCGCTCATGCGTGACGCGGTCGGGTGGCAGTGGGCGTTCCTGGTGCTCGTGCCCGGTCCGGCGCTCGGGGTCCTCGCGATGCTGCGTCTGGCGCGCCGCCCCGAGGCGGCGCGGATCGCCGGCGGTCGCGGCTAAGAGCCCGCCGGGTCGCGCAGCAGCACCACGAGCTCGCCGTCGGCGACGCGCGTGCCGTCGTCGAGGGAAACCGTCGCCCCGAGGGTGAGGATCGGCTTGTCCGGGCGTACGCGGAGCACCTCGATCGTGCCGGTGATCCGGTCGCCCGGACGGACCGGTGCCAGGAAGCGCACACGCTGCTCCAGGAACACGCTCCCCGGTCCGGGTAGGTCCATCCCCAGCAGCGCCGAGAGGAGGCTCGCGGTCACCGCACCGTGGGCGATCCGGCCGGTGAAGCCGATGCGCCGGGCGAACTCGTCGTCAAAGTGCACCGGGTTGCGATCGCCGGAGAGCGACGCGAAGGACTCGATGGTCTGGTCGGTGACGGTCATCGTGCGCGTGGCGGTCTCGCCCACGGTGGGGATGCGCATCCGCGCAGAGTAGGACGTCCGCTACGAGGCGGCCGCCTCGCTGAGCTTGTGGAACGCCGAGACGGCCTCCTCGATGACGTCGCCGGTCACGTCGGGCGCGAGCGTGTAGCGCACCACGTTGCCGTTGCGTGACGCGCTCACCACGCCGATGTCGCGCAGCACCTTGAGGTGCTGGCTGGTGGCGGAGCGGCTGCGACCGATCACGTGCGCGAGGTCGCCCGCCGCGAGCGTGTTGTCGCCGCTCAATGCCTGGACGATCTTCACCCGCGTGGGGTCGCAGAGCGCATCCAGCAGCTCGCGCATCCGCCGCTCGTCGCGCGGCGGCAGCAGGTTCGCCTCGGCGGCCGCGACCGCGGTGGGATCGATGGGGCGCTCTGGAACGTCGTTCAAATTGGGCCTCCCGGATCGAGTAGCCGGCTGTGTGCTTGCAACCGGCGTACCTAACGGGTCGGTAACGATTGAGCCGTCCCTCAAGTTGCCTGACCGCCCAGCGGCGCTCAGGCTCATCGCCCGGTGACACGTGTCCTCGTGCTCGACGACGACGCCAGCACGGCGGAGCTCATGCGCATCGTGCTGGAGGACGCTGCATTCGCGGTGACCGTCGGGGTCACCGCTGAGCCGCTCCCGCCGGGGCCGTTCGACTGCGTGGTCTCAGACCTCATGGGGGCCACGGTGTACAGCCTCGAGGCCACCCAGGCGTGGCTCCGCCGCCTCGACCAGCGCTACCCGGGCGCCCCGGTCATCCTGGTGACCGCGCACCCCGAGGTCGCCTCGGACCGCGACCGGCTGGCGGCTCGCAGGGTGATCGTGAAGCCGTTCGATGTGGACGAGCTCGTGGGAGCGGTCCGCGAGCTGACCGCCTAGGCCCTACATCCGGAAGACGCCGTAGCGCGGCCGCTCGATCGGCGCGTGCCGCGCGGCGGCGATACCGAGCGCGAGCACCGTGCGCGTGTCCACCGGGTCGATGATGCCGTCGTCCCAGAGGCGCGCGGTCGAGTAGTACGGCGAACCCTGCGTCTCGTACTGGTCGCGGATGCGGCCCTTGAACCGCTCGCGCTCCTCGTCGCTCTCGAATGTCCCGACCATCGAGAGGACGGTCGCGGCCTGCTCGCCGCCCATGACGCTGATGCGCGCGTTCGGCCACATCCACAGCTGCCTCGGCTGGTAGGCGCGTCCGGCCATGCCGTAGTTCCCCGCGCCGAAGCTGCCGCCGATGATCACCGTGAACTTCGGCACGACGCTGCACGCCACGGCGGTGACCATCTTGGCCCCGTCCCGCGCGATCCCGCCGGTCTCGTACTCCTTGCCCACCATGAAACCGCTGATGTTCTGGAGGAACACCAGCGGGATGCCGCGCTGGTCGCACAGCTGGATGAAGTGCGCGGCCTTGAGCGCGGACTCGCTGAACAGGACGCCGTTGTTCGCGACGATCCCGACGCGGAATCCTTCGATGCGCGCGAAACCGCACACGATCGTCGTGCCGTAGAGCGCCTTGAACTCGTGGAAGCGCGACCCGTCCACCAGGCGCGCGATCACCTCGTGCACGTCGTACTGCGTCCGTAGGTCGCGCGGCACGATCGCATGCAGCTCCGACGGGTCGAATGCCGGCGGCACCGGTGCCGCACGATCCTCGCCCCAGAACAGCAGGCGGTCGATCTGGCCCACCATCTCGCGAACGATCTCGAGGGCGTGCTGGTCGGAGAGCGCGAGGTGGTCCGCCACGCCCGAGACACGGGTGTGCACGTCGGCGCCGCCGAGCTCCTCGGCCGTCACGTCCACTCCCGTCGCGGCCTTCACCAGGGGAGGTCCGCCGATGAAGATGGTGCCCTGGCCCTTCACGATGACCGTCTCGTCGCTCATCGCCGGGACGTACGCGCCACCCGCGGTGCACGATCCCATCACCGAGGCAAGCTGCGGGATGCCCAGCGCCGACAATCGCGCCTGGTTGTAGAAGATCCGCCCGAAGTGATCGCGGTCGGGGAAGACCTCGTCCTGACGCGGGAGGAACGCGCCACCGGAGTCGACGAGATAGATGCAGGGCAGCCGGTTCTCGAGCGCGATCTCCTGCGCGCGCACGTGCTTCTTCACGGTGAGCGGGTAATAGGAGCCGCCCTTCACCGTGGCGTCGTTCGCCACGATCATGCAGGTGGTACCGCTCACGCGCCCGATCCCGGTGATGATGCCCGCGGCGGGGGCCTCGTCGTCGTACATGCCGTACGCCGCCAGGGGGGAGAGCTCCAGGAAGGCGCTCCCCGGATCGAGCAGCCGCTCGACACGTTCGCGGGGCAGCAGCTTCCCGGCGGCCTGATGGCGCTGGCGCGAGCGCTCGGGTCCACCCAGGCGCGCCTTGGCGAGCCGCTCGCGCAGCTCGGAGACGAGCGCACGCATCGCGTCGCGATTCGCTCGTGCGGTCTCGCTGGCGAGGTCGAACGAGCTCCGCATCACGGGCACGGTCGGGATGCTAGGCCGCCCGGACGCGGCGCGCTGCGGCACCGCGACCGCGCACGGGGCCTACCATCGCGACGCGATGGATCCCGCCGTCCGCGCCGCGATCGAACGCAGCTTCCTTGCACAGCTCCCGAGCTCCGCGCTCGAGCGTCTGCTCGCCACGGCGACGCTCGACGAGGTCCCGGCGGGGACGACCACGTACCGGGCCGGCGGCGCACCGCGGGTGTCGCTCATCGTCTCCGGCCTCTTCCGAACCTTCCTCGCCGGACCGGACGGCCGGCAGGTCACCATCCGGTACGCACGCGCCGGGGACGCGCTCGGCATCGTGACCGCCTTTGGCGGGCCCGCCCCGCTCTACGCCCAGGCCCTCACCGACGCGACGCGGCTGCGCATCGACCGCGACACGCTTCGTGAGCTCGCGCAGGACGACCGCACGGTCGGGCTGGCCATCATCGCGGAGCTGACCGCGAGCGTGCATTCCCTGTGGCAGGAGATGGCGGCGACCGCGTTCGCCACGGTCCCGCAGCGCGTCGCGCGGCATCTGCTCGAGATAGCCGCGCGCGAGCAGGAGTCCGAAGGCGGGATGCTCGTGGCGCACGTGAGCCAGCAGGAGCTCGCGGATCTGGTGGGCTCGGTGCGAGAGGTCGTCGCGCGAGCGCTGCGCGATCTGCGTGACGAACGTATCGTGCGCGTCAGTCGGACCGGTATCAGCGTGCTCGACGCGGCCGCACTGGCGGCGCGGGCATGGTCCTCGTGACCTAGGTCACTGACGCCGCGGCGTCCGTGACGGACACTGGAGCGGCCTGGAGGCCCACCTGTTCGACGCATTCCGCTCGCGTGACTTCCGCTACTTCTGGACGGGTCTCACCGTCTCCAACATCGGTGCGTGGATGCAGATCTTCGCGCTCGGCATCCTCGTCGTCCAGATCGCCGGCCGCGATGGCGCCCCGGAGCTGGCGCCCCTCTATCTCGGGCTGACCGGTCTCGCGCGCGCCGTGCCCGGCCTCGCCTTCACGCTCGTCGCTGGCGCGATGGCCGACCGCGTCGACCGTCGCCGGATGCTCCTCGTGACACAGTCCACCATGGCCCTGAACGCCGCGCTCCTCGCCCTCGCCGCGTATCTCGGTGTGGCCAACCTGGCCATCGTGCTGGTCGCTTCCGCGGTGCAGTCCGCGGCGTTCGCTTTCGACAACCCTTCACGGCAGTCGATGGTGCCGCGCATCGTGCCGATGGCCTTCCTGCCGAGCGCGATCGGGCTCCAGTCGGCGGCGTTCAACGCCGCGGCGATCATCGGGCCGCTCGCCGCCGGTCTCCTCTATGGGTCCGTCGGCGTACCGGGCATCCTCGCGGCGAACGCGCTGAGCTTCGCTGCGATCCTTGGCGCGCTGAAGGTCATGCCGGCCATGCCGCCGGCGGGGACGTCCTCGCACTCGATCTTCGCGAGCGTCATGCAGGGCGCGCGCTACGTGCGCGCGAATCCGGTGCTGGTGTGGGTCCTCGTCGTTTCGGGCACGGTGTTCGTCGCGGCGGGTCCCGCGAGCGCGCTCCTGCCCGCGCTCGCCGGCGAGACCCTCTTCGGCGGGATGAGCTGGCTCGCGCTGCTCCTGGGGGCGATGGGTCTCGGCGCGTTCAGCGGCGCGGTCGTGGTGATGAACGTGGGCCGGATCCGCTCGCTCGGGACGGTGTTCGTCGCCGGGGCGACGCTGAACGGGCTCATGCTGGTGGCCTTCGCGCTGAGCGTCGATCCGTACGTGGCGCTCGCGTTCGCCTTCCTCACCGGTCTCACGGGGACGCTCATGGCCGGGATGGGCAACAACATGCTGCAGGCGACGACGGACGACGCCTATCGCGGACGGGTGATGAGCGTCTGGGCCATCCTCTTCATCGGTCTCATGCCCATCGGTCAGCTCACGCTGGGCGCGCTCGGCTCGCTGCTCGGCATCCACGCCGCGCTCGTGATCGGCGGCACGGTCGCGTTCGCAGCGGGTCTGTACGTGACGCTCCGGGTCCCGGCGATCCGCGAGTGGCGGTCCACCACACGGTCGCGCGTCGTCGCTCCGCAATCCACGGTGGCGGTGGGGCAGCCGACATTCCGGTAGAATTGACCTATCGCCTGACCCGGTAGCTCAGTGGATAGAGCATCACACTACGAATGTGAGGGCCGCGAGTTCGAGTCTCGCCCGGGTCGCCGTAGCGCTTCATCCGATCAGCCGACCCAGTGGTACAGCGCGTACATCGCCGCGAAGACCACGGCGAGCGTGGTGCTCACCATGACCCAGGCCAGGCCCGCCAGCCGGCCGCGTGTGATCGCGGCGAGCACGATGAACGCCGGGTACACCGACATCTCGTAGCGCATCGATGATGTGAGCGACCCCGCGACGCCGATGAGCAGCAGCATCGCGGTCGCGTACGCGGCCAGGTGCGCCCCCACGGTGCGCCACGCCCGCGCCACCAGGACGACGAAGAGCGCGAAGAGCCCACCGACGAACCACGGGAAGCCGTAGACCGCGGGATCGAGGAGATCGAGGAAGGCCTGGTGCGGCGGGCGCGGCTCGAAGCCCGACACGTAGCCGCGCAGGATCGCGAGCGGATCGCCGGTGACCGCGTAGAGGTAGCCGACCCACAGCGCGAACCCCGCCGGAGCGAGCAGCAGCGAGGCGAGATCCCACCGCCGGATGGTGGCGCGCTCGCGCCACAGGAGGAGCGCCAGCGGAAGGACCGCGATGCCGCCGAACGGCCGTGTGAGCGCGGCGCACGCCGCGAGCAGCCCTGAGCGCCACCACCGGCGGCGCTCGGCCGCGAGCGCGGAGAGGATCGCGAAGGCCAGGAACAGCGAGTCCGCATACACCGCCGAGAGGAAGATCGTCGTGGGAAACACGAGGACATACATCGCCGCGCGCCGCGCGACGGCGGGATCGTGGCGCAGCGCGGCAAGCCGCGCGAGCGCGAGCACGGCGACGAGGAGCGCGCCGTTGGCGGCGGCGATGCCGCTGAGGAGGTACGCGTCGCTCCCGCCTCCCAGGATCGCGCCACCCGCGCGCATCAGCGCGGGGAGGACCGGGAAGAAGGCGGTGTGCGTCTCCCAGTCTGTCCCGCCGTAGCCGGCCCGCGCGATGTCGAGGTACGCCGCGCTGTCCCAGCGCGCGAGCGCGGCCAGGAGCGGAACGGTCGATACGTCGGTGCAGAACGCGCAGCGCGCGACCGGCAGCCACGACACCGCGGCGAGCGCCACACCCGCCAGCGCGAGGCGCGTGACCACGAAGACCGCGACGATCTCGCGCATGTCCGCGCCATTCTGGCGCGATAATCTGTGAGCAGTTGACCCCGTAGCTCAGTGGATAGAGCGGCAGCCTTCGAAGCTGCGTCGTCGGGAGTTCGACTCTCCCCGGGGTCGCCGGCGCGGTACCCTCTGCGCCGTTGGGTGAGGACCGCGAGGCCGACGTCGAGCGTCTGCTCCGTCTGGTGCCGTACTTCACCAACCTCGACCGCGTGAGCCTGGCGCGCCTGGCGGGCGCGCTCGAGGCGATCGAGCTTCCCGAGGGCTCGCTCGTCACGCGCGAGGGCACCGCCGCCGGCGAGCTGTACCTCCTCGAGTCGGGCGCCGTCACGGTGTCGGTGCACTCGCTCGGCGGCAACATCGAGGTCGGCTCCATGACCGCGCCGGCCTCGTTCGGCGAGATGGGGCTCCTGCTCTCGCGCCGCACCGCGACGGTCCGGGTGGCGAAGGCCGCCAGGCTCTGGCGTCTGCCACGCGAGCGGTTCGAGCAGCTTGTCCGCGAACGGCCGGACATCGCGCTTTCGGTGGCCACCGCGCTCGCCGACGTCGTCGACCGGCGCCAACGCACGCTCATCGGCGCACCCCTGCTGAGCGACCCCCGCCCGATGACCCTCGAGGCGCGCCCGCGCGCCTCACGCGCCCGCGCGCGCATCCTTGGTGCCGCGTCCGCGGTGCTCGTCCCGCTGCTGCTCGCGCAACTCGGCCCACCCGCCGGTCTGTCCGTCGCGGGCTGGCACGTGCTGCTGGTCCTCGCCGGGGCGGGGATCGCCTGGCTGACCGAGCCCGTCCCCGACTTCGCCGTGGCGCTCGCGATGGCCGCCGCGTGGGGCATCCTCGGCCTCGCCCCGGTCGGCACGATCTTCTCGGGCTTCGCATCCTCGTCGTGGGTGCTCGCGCTCGGCGCGCTGGCGCTCGCCGCGGCCCTCCTGCGATCGGGGCTGCTCTTCCGCGCGGCGCTCGCGCTTCTGCGGTCGTTCCCGGCGACGCACGGTGGTCAGATGCTGGCGCTGCTCTTCGGCGGCATCGTCCTGACGCCCCTCGTGCCCCTCTCCGTCGCTCGCGTGGCGGCGATCGCTCCGCTCGCGCATGAGCTCGCGCGTGCGCTGGGGCACGCGCCGCGCAGCCGCGGCAGCGCGTCGCTCGCGTTCGCCGGACTCATCGGCTACTGGTACTTCTCGAGCATCTTCCTCACCGGCCTCGCGACGAACTTCTTCGTCGTCGGCCTCCTGCCCGCGTCCGATCAGCAGCGCTTCGGGTTCTTCGGTTGGCTCGGCGCGGCCGCGCCTGTCGGCGTGGTCTGCCTGGCAGGCGCGCTCGTGGTGCTGTTCGTGGTGCTCCGCCCGGAGACGCACGCGCGGGTGGACGCGGCGGCGATCCGTCGCCAGACGCACATCCTCGGTCCGATCACGCACATCGAGCGCGTCGCGCTCGCGGGGCTCGCGGTGCTCGTCGTCGGACTGGCCGCCCAGCCCTTCATCGCGATCGACGCCGCCTGGCTCGCCATCGTCGCGCTCGTGGTCGTCACCACGGGTGTGCTCGACCGTGAGCGCTTCCGCAGCTCGCTCGACTGGGGCTTCCTCATCTTCCTCGGCGTGCTCCTCGGCTCGGGCGCGGTCCTTCAGCTCACGGGCGTGGATCGCTGGGTCGCGGGGCTGCTTCTCGATGCCACCGCGGGGCTGCGCTCACCCGGCCTGCTGGTGGTCGCCTTCGCGGCCCTGGTGATGCTGTCGCGTGTGCTCCTCCCCAGCCGACCGGCGATGGTGCTCCTCAGCCTCGCGCTGGTCCCCGCCGCGCCGGCCCTGGGCATCTCCGCCTGGGTCGCCGGCTTCGTCGTCCTCGTCTCGGCGAATGTCTGGGTGCTGCCGTACCAGGGCCTCGAGTACCTCATCGCCCGTGATGCCACGAACGGCGAGGCCTTCGACGACCGGCAGGGTACGGTGGTCGGCGGCGCGCTGACGCTCGTTCGACTGCTCGCCATCGCCGCCGCCGTGCCGTTCTGGGAGGCCATGGGCCTGATCGCGCGCTGAGCC
>DASSPF010000228.1:0-18465 GCA_035699805.1 Candidatus Limnocylindria bacterium
CACCTTGACGCCTTCCTGCGCGAGCACGGCATCACCGCGCCCGTGACCCACCGCTGGGCTGGGACGATGGGGTTCTCGCACGACGCGCTGCCGTACGTCGGGCACGCGGGCGCTCGCCTGTTCGTGTGCGCCGGCTTCACCGGGCACGGTATGGCGTTCGGCCCGGCGTGCGCAGAGATCGCAGCGGCGCTCGTCCGGGGCGTGACGCATCCAGATGCAGACCTATTCGATCCCACGCGTGCGTGACCGCGTGATACAGATGCGCCGCGTGCGTTGTGGTGCGTGAGGAAGCGGACGCGCGAGCGCGTCAGGAATTGGTGGGACCGTGCATCCGTCGGCGATCCCGTCGTTCAACGACATCGGGGGGCTGCTCGCGTACCTGCTGAACAACCCCTACCTGTTCATCTCGTCGAGCACGGTGATGACGACGGGTCTCCTGGTGGGCGTCGGCGCAGCGAGCATGGTCCCGCGTCGCGTCCCGCTGCTGCACCACGTCGTCCCGACGCTCGCGGTCATCCTCGCGTACTTCGGCGTCGGCAGCTTCGCGCTCTCGCTGGAGATCCTTCTGCGCTTCCACGACACCATCCCCTACGAGACGGAGGTCCAGTTCGTGAGCGGGATCGGTCACCTGCTGGAGGCCGCCATCGGCCTGGCCATCCTCGCCCCGCACCTCCGGCGGCACCCCCGGCGAGAGTGGCTCTGGGCGCACACCGCCGCGCTCTCGTACTGGACGTTCCAGGTGGCCGTGCTCACGCCGCCGTGGTTCGCGTTCCAAGGCCAGCGGGAGATCGTCACCACCGCCGCGCTGCTGCTGCTGATGGTCGCGGCGGCCCTGAACACCGCCTTCTGGGCACGCGAGCACCGCATGTGAGCCGCCCGGGATTCGAACCCGGAACCAAGGGATTAAAAGTCCCCTGCTCTTCCGTTGAGCTAGCGGCCCGCGCGCTCCGCCGCTCGATTCTCGCAGGGATCTGCTCGCTCGTCCGCCTGCTGGCCTGAGATACGAGCGGGTGCGGTGGCGCGGAGCCGCTCGCTTCCTTACAGTCGGCCCCTCGTGGACACGATGGTGGGAAAGGCCGTGGAGACCGCGCCGGTCGCCGATGGCATCTACGTCTACTGCATCATCGAAAGCCCCGAGCCGCGCACGTTCGGGAAGATCGGGATCGGTGGCCGCGGCGATGAGGTGTTCACCGTCCATCACCGCGAGCTCGCCGCGGTGGTGAGCAAGACCCCGCTCCAGGTGTACGACCCCACCCGCGAGAACGCGCTCACCCACGAGCACGTGCAGGAGGTCGTCATGATCGACAACGGCTTCACGCCGGTCCCGGTGAGCTTCGGCACGATGTTCAAGACCGAGGGCGACATCGTCGAGTTCCTGAAGGACACCTACGACGCGCTCCGCGACGTGCTCCGGAAGATGAAGGACAAGCTCGAGTTCGGCCTCAAGGTCAACTGGGATCGCGAGAGCGTCCTCGCCGACGTCGAGCGTGACTACGAGGAGATCCGTCGACTCAAGGCCCAGATCGAGAGCGACCAGGCGACGTCCACCTATTTCGCCCGGATGCAGCTCGGGCGCCTCGTCGAGCAGGCCCTCGCGGAACGCTCCGAGGCGTTCGTGCGCGAGATCTATGACGAGCTGCGCGAGGCCGCGCTGGCGTCGCGCTCGAACAAGGTCATCGGCGACCGCATGATCATGAACGCCGCCTTCCTGGTGGAGCGCGACAAGGCGGACATGTTCGACCACAAGGTCCAAGAGGTCGGCCGGCGCTACGAGGGCAAGCTGAAGTTCACCTACACCGGCCCCTGGCCGCCGTACAACTTCGTGACCATCCGTCTGCAGGTGGAGCGGAGCGCCGGGGTCTAGCGTGCTCCTGCGCCTGCTCACCCTTCCTCTGAGCGCACCCATCGCCGGCATCCGCTACTGCCTGGAGAAAGTGGCGGAGGTCGCCGAGAAGGAGATGTGGGACGAGGAGCCGGTGCGCGAGCAGCTCATCCTGGTGAACCAGGCCTTCGAGGAGGGCCGCCTGACCGAGCCGGAGTTCCGCGAGCGCGAGACCGAGCTGCTGGCGCGACTGCGCGAGATCCGCGAGCACCACCGCGCGCTCGCGCGCGCCGACATGGAGGAGCAGGCCGGCGCCGCGGTCGATCGCAAGCGGCACGCCGTCGTCGACCTCCCGGATGAGCTCCGATGACCTCGCTCCACTACGTGTACGGCATCGTCCCAGCGACCGCGGCCGCGCCCGTCGCGGCGGCATCGCTGCGCGGTCTTGACTCGTCGATCGTGCGCGCCGTCGCCGAAGGGCCGCTCGCCGCGGCCGTGAGCGAGGTGGACGCCGCGGACTACGACGAAGCGGTCCTGAACGAGCGCGTGCGCGACCTCGACTGGCTGACACCACGCGCGGCGGCGCACCAGCGCGTGAACGTGCGGCTCCTCGAGATCGCCGAGGCGGTGCTCCCCCTTTCGTTCGGCGCGCTGTACCGCGACGAGGCGCGCGTGCGCGAGCTGCTGCGCGAGGACGTCGGCGGCAGGCAGACGCGGCTCGACACGGTCGCCGGACGCGCCGAGTGGGTGGTGACGGTCACGCGCGAGGCCGACGCCGTCCCGGGAGCGGATGAGGATCACGCCAGCCTGGACCGCGAGATCGAGAAGAGCCCGCCCGGCCGCAGCTACCTCCTCGAGAAGCAGCGCAGCCGCGTCGCGAGCGCCGCCACCGAGCGCGCCGATGCCGAGGCCGCGCGCCGCGCGCACGACGTGCTGCGCGACGCCAGCGAGCGCGTCTACCGCGAGCCGGTCGCCAAGGGCGGCGACGTCGTCGTGCTCCGGCTCTCCCTCCTCGCGCGGCGTTCGGAGACCGGCGCCCTGGAGCGCGTCATCGCGGCGCTCGGCGACGAGCTCGGTGCGCAGGGCTACCACGTCCGCGCGAACGGGCCATGGCCGGCCTACCGTTTCGGGTCCCTCGCATGACGGGTGACGTCACCACCACCGAGGTCCCGCTCGTCGACATCATCGATCGGCTCCTGGACCGCGGCGTGGTCCTCGCCGGCGCCGCGACGATCTCCGTGGCCGGCGTGGACCTCATCGAGCTCCGGCTGAACGTCGTGCTCGCCTCGGTCGCCGCGCTCGATCGCGCGCGAGAGGCCGCGCCGTAGGCCTCCTGCTCCGCGCCATCGTCCGCGCCGCCGACGCGCCACGCGCGGGGTCCGACCTGGTCGCCGTGCACGCCGGTGCGCTCGCGGCGCTCCTGTCGGTGCACGAGCGCGCGCCCGCAGCGACGGAGGAAGCGCTGCGCGAGCATGAGCGCATCACGCGGTCCATCCACGAGCGCACCGCGTCGCTGCCGGCACGCTTCGGATCGCTCTTCGTCGACGCCGACGCGGCGCGCCGCGCCCTGAGCGAGCGGCATGACGAGCTCGCCGCGGCGCTCGAGCGCGTCGGCGGCCTGGTCGAGCTTGCCGTGACGCTGTCGTGGCGGGCGCCCCGGCCGGCGCCGGCACTCCAGGCGGCGAGCGGGCGCCAGTATCTCGAGGCGCGAGCGGCCGGGGAACGCGACCGGCGTGACGCGGAGACGATCGTCGAACGTCTGCTCGATGAGCTGCCGTGCGAACGAGCGTTCACACGTCACCATATCTGCCCCCGCGACGGGGTCGCGGCTTCGGTGGCGTTGCTGATACGGCGTGAAGAGGAGATTCCCGTGCGTGGGCTGGTCGAGGCATTCGGTGAGCGGTCGCGGGACCTCGCGGCATCGGTCCACGGGCCGCTGCCGCCATACTCTTTCGCGTCGTGACGTCCACCGACCTGTCCATCGAGCTCGAAGAGGTCCGGAAAGAGCTCGCGCGCGTCAGCGCGCGGCTTCCGGAGCGTATCGACATCGACCCGGACGACGTGGAGCGCGGGCTCGCGGGCCTCGTGCTCGGGGTGGTCGAGCTCTTGCGACAGGTGCTGGAACGTCAGGCGGTCCGGCGGATGGAGGGTGGCACGTTGACGGACGATGAGATCGAACGCGTCGGGCTCGCGCTCATGCGCCTCGAGGGCAAGGTGCGTGAGCTCGCGGACCACTTCGGGCTGAGCGAGGACGACCTGCGCATCGGGCTGGGCGCGTCATGACGCTCGATCGGCGTCTCCGTGATACCGAGACATCGGCCACGCTCGTCGATCTCCTCGACCGCGTCCTGGACAAAGGGCTCGTCGTCGCGGGGGACGTCAGCATCTCGCTGGCGAACGTCGAGCTGCTCACCATCCGCATCCGGCTCCTGGTGTGCTCCATCGACAAGGCCGAGCAGATCGGCCTCAACTGGTGGCGCTACGAATCACGGCTCACGCGTACCGATGGCGACACGACCGACGAGGTGCGGCGCCTCCAGGCGCGCGTCGCGGAGCTCGAGCAGAAGCTGAAGGCCAAAGGGGGATGAGTCATGGCGGTCGTTGAACGCAGTCCGGGTGGCAGCAGCCTCATCGATGTCCTCGATCGTGTGCTCGACAAGGGCATCGTCATCGACGCGTGGGTCCGGGTGTCCCTCGTGGGCATCGACCTCATCACGGTCGAGGCCCGCGTCGTCGTCGCCTCGATCGACACGTACCTGCGCTACGCGGACGCGCTGGGCCTGACGCCCGGCGGCCGGCAGCCGGGGTCGCTCGGGACAGGGACGTCCGGCAACGATGCGGCGGCGATCCGGTCGCGGCAGCAGCAGCAGCAAGAGCGCTAACGACCCGCGATGCGGGAGGTCGACGACCAGCCGACCGCCGTCGCGCAGGATGCGCGCGAGACGCTCGAGCCGATGCTCGACGATCTCGTGCGCGGTCTGGGATATGACCGCGCCGTCGTGCTGACGCACGACCCGGCGACGAGCATGCTGCGCGGCCTATTCGGACTGAACCTCCGGGACGACCACGCGCGGGCGCTCAGCGTGGCGCTCGTCCGGTCGAACGATCCGCTCGTGGTCGCGCTGCGCACCGGTGTCCCGCAGCTCGTGGACGACACCGGCACGGACGAGCGCCTCGATCCGGCGGAGCGCGAGGCGCTCCTGGCCATGCGCGTGACGCGCTTCGTCGCGGCCGCCATTCCCGGGGCGGGACCTGAGCGGCCGGGATCGGTCGTCCTCCTCGCGCGCGACGGCCAGATCGGGATCGCCGACCTCGACCGCCTCCTCCCGTACGCGCGTCAGGCCGGTGCCGCGATCACGCGCGAATACGACGTGGAGCTGCTCCGGCGCGCGTCGGAATCGCACGCGGTCGAGAAGGACTGGCTGTGGTGGATGGTCAACGCTGTCGCGGATCCGGTGCTCGTGGCGGACGCCCGGAACGACATCCTCCACTTCAACCGCCGCGCCGAGCTCCTGTTCCGCGCCTCCGACCAGGACAGCGCCGGCAAGCGCCGCGCCGTCTGGATGAACAACTTCCTGTTCACCGCTTCGCTCTCGACGTGGAACCTCGATCAATCGAATCGCACCGCGAACCGAGAGGTGACGCTCGTCGATCCCATCGACGGCAGCGAGCTCATCTTCGAGGTCATCACGCGCAGCGCGGTCAATCACCGCACCGGCGACAAGGGCACCGTCTCGGTCCTCAAGGACGTGACCGACATCCGCCACATGACCGAGGAGCTCTCGCGCAGCGCTCAGCGCATCCAGTCCGCCGACGAGGAGATCCGGGCCGAACGCGACCGGCTGGACCTCGTGCTGCGCAGCGTGCCGAGCCCGATCATCGTCGTCGACAACGACAACCAGATCATCAGCACCAACGCCGCCGCACAGCGCCTCTTCGACGTGAGCGAGGGGCGGACGCACGCGCTCGCCAACGACGCGCGGTTCACCTCGTTCCTCGCGGGATTGCGCCTCGACCCGGCACGCGAGAAGCGAGCCGAGATCGTCCTCACCGACCCGGCGACCGAGGAGCGCCTGGAGATGGAGGTGACCGCGACGGAGGTGCGCGACCAGCACGACGCCGTCGTGGCGATCGTCTCGGCGATGCAGGAGGTGGGACGCCTGCGCGAGCTCGAGCGACGGCGTCTCCAGCAGGTGCTGTTCGAGACGGAGAAGCTCGCGGCCACGGGCCGGCTCGCGGCGTCCATCGCGCACGAGATCAACAACCCGCTCGAGGCGGTGCAGAACTCGCTCTACCTCCTCGGCACGGTCGTGCCGGCCGAGAAGGCGGAGCACCGCTATCTGGAGATCGCGCAGCGCGAGACGCAGCGGATGTCGCGGATCCTCCGGCAGATGCTGGGCTTCTACAAGCCCGTGAGCGACATGGCCCCGGTGGACATCAACGCCACGGTGGAGGAGGCCGAGGCGCTCGTCTCAAAGCGGCTGCGCGAAGCCAGGATCGCGCTCGTCCGGGATCTCGAGCCCGGCCTGCCACTCGTCCGTGCCTCGGCCGACCAGGTCAAGCAGGTCCTCCTCAATCTGCTGCTCAACGCCGTGGAGGCGATGCCGGGCGGCGGGACGCTGACCGTGACCACCCGCTATGGCCGCGAGAGCGAGCGCGAGGTGCCCGTCGACGCGATCCGCATCGAGATCCGGGACACCGGTGTCGGGATGGACGAGGAGACGCAGGCGCGGATCTTCGAGGCATTCTTCTCCACGAAGACGGAGCGTGGGACGGGGCTGGGTCTGTGGGTGTCGCACGGCATCGTGCAGGCGCATGGCGGGACGATGAAGGTGCGGAGCAGACCCGGTCAGGGCACGACGTTCGTGATCACCCTGCCCGTCGCCGGGCCGCCAGAGAACGATGGCTGAGACCTGCGTGCTCGTGGTGGACGACGAGGAGAGCGTCGCCACGACGATCGAGGCGATCCTCAAGCTCGACGGACACGACGTCATCGCCGTGACGAGCGGTGCCGAGGCGATCCGCCTCCTGAACGAGCGTCAGTTCGACGTGGTCCTCACCGACCTACGTCTGGGGGACATGGATGGCATCGACGTGCTCCGCGAGGTCCAGCGGACCTCGCCGGACACCGCCTCGATCATGCTCACCGGCTACGCCTCGCTCGAGTCGGCGGTGGCCGCCCTGCGCAGCGGCGCGTACGACTACCTGATGAAGCCCTCCGACGTCGAAGAGCTGCGCGCCACGGTGAACCGCGCGATCGAGCGGCGTCAGCTGCGCCGTCGTCTGCTCGAGCTCGAGGAGGTCGACCGCCTCAAGACGCAGTTCCTCTCGATGGCCTCGCACGAGCTGCGGACGCCGCTCACCGCGGTGAGCGGGTTCATCCAGGTGGCGCGCCGCCGGATCCAGCGGGCGGCCCAGCAGGACGAGGGCCGGACCGACTGGCGCGAGGAGGCCACCCGGGCGGCCGAGACGCTCGAGCTCGCGCAGCGCCAGTCGCGGCGCCTGGCGCGCCTGGTCGACGAGCTCCTCGACGTGTCGCGCCTCCAGCTGGGCCGGGCGGAGCTCCATCTCCAGGAGACCGATCTCGTGCGGCTCGTCCAGGATGTCGTCGAGCGCATGCGCCTGCTCACGAGCACGCACACCTTCGAGGTCAGGCTGGAGGCGGAGCGCGCGATCGTGCGGGCCGACCCGGACCGCATGGACCAGGTGCTCGAGAACCTCATCGCCAACGCGGTGAAGTACTCGCCATCCGGTGGGGCCATCACGGTCGCGCTCATGATCGTGCGGTCCGACGCGCACATCGCGATCACCGATCAGGGCATCGGCATCTCGAGCGACGAGCTGGATCGCATCTTCAACCTCTTCTACCGCTCGCCCGACCCGCGCGCCGGGCACATCGGTGGTCTGGGTCTCGGCCTCTACATCAGCCGCGAGATCGTGACGCGGCACTCCGGACGCCTCTGGGCCGAGAGCGGTGGCGAGGTCGGCAGTACCTTCCACGTCAGCCTCCCGCTCGCGACGGCGGGCAAGGACGAGGTCACAGGCCGCGCAGGAGCGACGCGAGACTGACCCCCAGACGCCTGGCGATGTGCGAGAGCGCCGCGAGCGACGGAGTGACGCGGCCGGTCTCCATCTTCCACACGTACTGCTTCTCGAAGTAGACGCGTCCGCGGCGGTCGGTGCCGAGCTCGGCCATGGTGAGCCCCTTGCGCTGGCGGATCGCCCGGATGCGCAGACCGACCTTCTTCGCGAGCGCCGCCTCGCCGGGGACGTCCGGATTCACACGTGCGGGCATCAGCGTCCCCGCGCGACGAAGTCCACGGCCGCCTCCACCACCTGGTCGCCGTACGGTGCCGCGAACATGCCACGCGAGTGCTCCTTGCCCCCGAACATGAGGAGCGTCTTCGGCCCGCTCGCGGCGGCGAACGCACGCAGCACGTGCGGCGCGGCGCCGAGGCTGTCCTGATCGGCACAGATGAACAGCACGCGGCCCCGCACACGAGCCACGAGCTCGTCCGGCGTCGGGGTGACCGGTGCGGAGAGCGCGACGACGCACTCGGCGTCCCCCTCGATCGCGGACGCGAGGACGGCGTGGCCGCCGAGCGACGCGCCCACGAGTGCGATCTGTCGCACACCGTGCTCGCGGAGCATGGCCTTCGTCGCCGCCAGGTCGAGCACGGGCGTCCACGGCGCCGGCGGCGCGTACGCCTCGGTGCGGCCGGTGGATCCGTCGTAGCCGCGGAGGTTCACTGCGACCGCGGGGACGCCGCGCGCGACGAAACGCGGCGCGATCTCGCGCCAACCACTCCCGTCCCAGTCGCGTCCGTGCACCAGGATGACCGCGCGCTGGGCCGGCAGGTCGCCGTAAAGGTCCGCCTGGAGCGTCTCGTCGCCGCTGGCCACGCGGATGGTCACGGTCACGCGGCAATGGTGCTACAAAGTTGCCGATGACCCACTCCGTCGCGCCGCTGTCCGAGCGGCTGTTGGCCGATGCGCGCTCGTCGTTCCCGATGTGGGAGCGCACGAAGGACGTCGTGGACGAATGCATCGACCTCGCGCTCAACTACCGGCAGAGCGGCCATCCCGGCGGGTCCCGCTCGAAGGTGCACCTGCTGCTCGCGCTCGCGCTCTCCGGCGCGATGCGCTGGGACATCCTGCGTCCCTGGCGGCCCATGAGCGACCGCTTCGTCCTCTCCGCCGGCCACACCATCCCGCTCGTCTACGCGACCCTCGCGGTCCTCAACGAGGCGATGCGCGCACGCTACGAGCGCGACCGCGACCCGGCCTTCGCGTTCCCGTTCGACGGCCGCTTCGCGCTCACCTGGGAGGATCTCCTGCTCCTGCGCCGGAATCAGGGGCTCCCGGGCCACGCCGAGTTCGGCGGCAAGACGCTCTTCATCAAGGCGAACACCGGGCCCTCCGGCCACGGCATGCCGCCATCGGTCGGTCAGGCGGTCGCGCTGCGGCTGGCCGGGTGCGACGACGTGAAGGTGTTCGTCGTCGAGGGCGAGGGTGGTCTCACGCCCGGCGCGTCGCACGAATCGAAGAACTCGGCCTGGGGCCTCGGCCTCGCGAACCTCGTCTTCCTCGTCGACTGGAACGACTTCGGCATCGACGAGAACGCGCTCTCGTCGGTCGTCCACGGGGCGCCAGAGGACTGGTTCGCTCCGTACGGCTGGCGCGTGCTCGGCACCGAGCAGGGCATGGAGTGGGACGACGTCACGCGGACCGTCCTCGAGGCCGCGCGTGGTGAGAACCCCGCCAAGGTCCCGAGCATGGCGTGGTTCAAGACGCGCAAGGGCCGCGGCTACGGGAAGTACGACTACAAGTCGCACGGCTCCCCGCACGCGATGAACAGCGAGCCGTTCTGGGGTCTGCGCAAGGACTTCATGCGCAAGTACGGCGTGGAATACGTCGGCGTCGACGAGGCCGCGCCGAAGGACCCGGCGGATCAGCGTGCCCAGGCGCGGAAGAACTTCGCGGTCGCCGTGTCGGTCCTGCGGAGCGACGACGCGCTCGTCTCCCACCTCTCGGACCGCCTTCGCGCCCTCGCGCTCGAGGTGCCCGACCGCACGCCGTCGTTCTCGCTCGGCGGTGCCGGCGCGCGGATCTTCTCGGACGAGCGCCTCGCCGACTACCGCCGCTATCCGGACTCGATGTGGGCGAAGGCCGGCGAGAAGGTCCCGAATCGCGCGGCGCTGGCCAAGTGGGGTGCCTGGGTGAACGCCTACGCGAAGAAGGAGTACGGCCGGCCGCTCTTCATCGCGATGTCCGCGGATCTCGCGGAGTCCACGAACATCGCCGGCTTCATGAAGGACTTCGACGGCATGCCCGGCTGGGGCTGGTACGAGCGCGACACGAACCCGCGCGGCACGCTCCTGCCACAGCAGATCACCGAGTTCACGAACGCGGGTGTCGCCTGCGGCATCGCCTCCGTCAACCTCGCGGACGACCCGTTCGCCGAATTCAACGGGTTCTACGGGGCGTGCTCGACCTACGGGTCCTTCTCCTATCTGAAGTACGGCGAGATGCGGCTCTTCAGCCAGCTCGCGCAGGACTGCGAGCTCAAGGTGGGCAAGGTGCTCTGGATCGCCGGCCACTCCGGCCCGGAGACGGCCGAGGACTCGCGCACCCACTTCGGGATCTTCGAGACAGGCGTGACCCAGCTCTTCCCGGACGGCCAGGTGATCGACCTCCACCCCTGGGAGCACAACGAGGTGCCGGTCGTCCTCGGCGCCGCGCTGCGCATGCCGGCGCCGATCATCGCGCTCCACCTCACGCGGCCGAGCGTGGAGATCCCGGATCGCGCGGCCCTCGGGATCGCTCCCCACTATGACGCCGCGCGGGGTGCCTACGTCATGCGCGCCTACCAGCCGGGGCGGCCGCGCATGGGCCTGGTGTTCGTGCAGGGCACATCCACCACCGCGAACGTCGTGAAGCTCCTCCCGAAGCTCGACGAGCGAGGCCTCAACGTGAAGATCGTCGCGGCCATCAGTCCGCAGCTGTTCGCGGCGCAGGACCAGGGCTACCGCGACAGCGTGGCGTCGGCGGCGGAGCGCATGGACGCCATGGTCATCTCCAACCGCGCCCGGCGCGTCATGCGCGACTGGATCGACAGCCCGGTCGTCGCGGACTACTCCATGACCTCCGACTTCGACGACCGCTGGCGCACCGGCGGCACCGTGGACGAGGTCATCGCGGAAGCGCACCTCGATCCGGAGCACCTGCTCGAAGGGATCACCCGCTTCGCGCACGATCGCGCGGCGCGGCTGCGCCGGCTGCGCGAGACGATCGAGCTCGCCGAGCGAGCCTAGTGTCGCGCCGCCGCCGCTCGAACTACGCCTGGCACCGCCGCGTTCCATGGGTGGCCGTCGGTGCGCTCGCCATCGTGCTCGTCGGCGCGGTCCTCATCGCGCGCCAGCTCGGCATCGGCGAGAGCGCGGGCCGCTTCGTCCCGGGCGGCGGGGTCGGCGACCACGCGCGCCCGGGGCAGGCGATCGCCTACCCGTCCTTTCCGCCCACCTCAGGGACGCACTGGGACACGCCGGCGACCTGGGGCTTCCACACCGAACCCGTGGACGACGGGGCGGCGGTGCACAACCTCGAGCACGGCGGGGTCGTCGTCTCGCACAACAACGTCCCGGCGGCCGACCTCGCCGCGCTGCGGAGCCTCCTCACGACGTATCCGAAGGATCGCTACGGCAGCGTGAAGCTGCTCATCCGGCCGTACGCGAAGATCCCGGCGGGCACGATCGTGCTGACCGCGTGGAACTGGATCGACGAGCTGACGGCGTACGACGAGGCCCGGGTCCGCGCGTTCATGGACGCGCACCTGAACAAGTGCTGCGAGAACGTGCCGTGAGAGTGGGCTAGGCCTTCCCGGGCGCGGGCAGGACGTGGTCGTGCACGGCGCCGATCGCCTCCAGCGACCCGGTGACGGGCGTGTCCTGGATGACACGCGCGGAGTAGCCGCAGACCAGCGCGAGCGGGTGGCGGCCGAGGGCCCCGTTCCAGAGCTCCTCCAGCCGAAGGGCGGCGGCGCGCTTTCCGTCGCGCCAGAGGAGGTTCACGATCTCACCGAACGCCCGCACCTCACCGTGCCGTGCCGAAAGGCGCGCGACGTGCTCCCCGACCACCCGGTCGAAGGTCTGTTGCGTGGGCAGACCGTCGCGGAGGAGCAGCGCGACCGCCTTCTCGGCGTCGAGCGTCACGTACTGGCCGCGGCTGCGCGCGCCGTCGACGTCGTGGCCGTCGGTGCGCAGGCGCTGCTCGATGGCGGCGATGTGCGGCCGGGTGCCGATCGAGATGGCGGCATGGCCCTCGGCGAAGGCCGGGGCGAGGAACGCCGCGACCGTGGTCGAGAGTGTGGTGTCGTCCTGATAGACATGGAGGGCGTGTGCGGCGGCTGCCATCTCGCTCATGACGGTAGTCGATTGCAGGCCACATGCCACCAAGTAAGCGACGCCTGAGTGGCGGATATCGTCGAGGGATGGCACGACGCTCGCTCGCTCGCCCGGCGCGTGCGGCCACTGACGCCGTGGACGCCGTGGCCGACCATAACCGCCGGATGTGGGATCGCCTCGCGCGCGCAGGCATCCCCTACACGCGCCCGGAGGGCACCCCGCCGCGCGACGCGCGCGGGAAGCGCCGGTTCCTCGACCGGCTGACGTACGGCCGCATCAAAGGCATCCCCCTGGCCGGCAGACACGTGCTCTCGCTCGCGGGCGGTGGAGGCTGGGACGCGATCCTCTTCGCCGAGCTCGGTGCGGTGACGACGCTCTTGGACATCTCGGCACGGCAGCTCGCGACGGTGCGGGCGCTGGCCACGCAGCGCGGAACGAAGCTCCGCTTCGTGCGCGGCGACATGCGGGATCTCTCGCGATTCCGGAAGGGCGAGTTCGATCTCGTCTACCACCATCACTCGCTCGTCTTCGTCCCCGACCCGGCGCGCGTCATCCGCGAGGTCGCACGCGTGCTCGCTCCCGGCGGCACCTACGTGTTCTCGACGATGCACCCGGTGACGCTGCGCATGTACGAGACGTGGACCGGCACGGGCTGGGGATTCAAGCAGCGCTACTTCGAGGACGGCCCCGTCCCGGTGAAGGACGCCACCTGGGAGTTCGATGAGGTGAAGGTCAGCGCACCGACGCTCGAGTACGGACACCGCATCGGCGACCTCGTGAACGCGTGTGTCCGCGCGAAGCTCGTGATCGACGGGCTATGGGAGTGGTCGCCGGGCTACGCGGGCGGCCCCGCGGGCTCGGAGGACGAGCTCGAGCGCTCACTGCCCGCGTTCATCGCGATCAGGGCGCGTCGTCTCCCCGCCGACGGAGCCGCGCGCTCGCGTCCGCGTACTGCGACACGATCGCGCTGATCTTTCGCGCGGCCGTGGGGATGTTCACCGCCCAGCCGACGCCGATGACCTTGTCCGAGAACACCTGATCGCTCTCCGGCGCCCAGTACGCCTCGCGGAACTTCTCGACCGTCGGCACGCGGAAGTCATACGGCACCGCGCCCGCGACCTTTCCGTGCCACGTGCGCTCGGCGGGGGGCTTGCGCAGCTCCTGATAGATGGCGGCGACGAGCGCCAGCCACGCGAGCATGCGGACGAGCTTCACCAGATCACCCATGGGACCTCATACCCGCGCTGCCGGAGCAGGGGTCGTGCCAGGCTTCGTGAGCGCCAGGCCCGCCTCGCAGAGCGGGCATGCGCTCGCCGCGTACGCCGGGATGTCGAGCGACCAGAGCGCGTGGAGCGGGACGTCGAGCCGCGCGTTGCCGCCCGAGCGATCCACCAGCACCGAGGTGCCGACCACCGTCGCGCCCGCCGTGCGCACCGCGTCGATCGTCTCGTGCACCGAGCCACCGGTGGTCATGATGTCGTCCACCACGACGACGCGCTCGTCCGCAGCGAGCTGGAAGCCGCGGCGGAAGACGCGGCGCGACGAGCCCTCGTCACGCTCCGCGTACACCGCGCGCAGGCCGAGCTGCCGTGCGACCTCATGCGCCAGGATGATGCCACCCGTCGTCGGCCCCGCGACCGTGTCGGGGCGCAGCGCCCGCACGCGCTCGGCGATGGCCCCGCAGAGCTTCTCGGTCTGGCTCGGCCACTGCAGCACCTGGAACTTCTCGAGGTACTTCGGCGAGTGCTTCCCCGACGCGAGGACGAAGTGGCCCTCGCGGAACGCGCCGGCATCGCGGAAGACGCGCTCGACCTCCCCGGGCTCGATCATGCCTCGACAGTATCCTGCGCTCGTGGGGATCGTGCCGTGAAGGTCCACGACGTGAGCCTGGTGGTGCGGCCGGGCATGACGACCTGGGGGAACGAGGCCGGGCCGGTGATCACGCCGCTCCGCCGCATCGCCAGGGGCGATAGCTCGAACGTGTCGCTCCTCTCCTTCGGCGACCACACCGGCACGCACGTCGATCCCCCGCTCCACTTCATCGAGGGCGCCGCGGGCGCCGAAGCGCTCCCCGTCGATGCGCTCCTGGGGCCCTGCGTGCTCGTCGAGCACCGGGAGCCGGGGCACGTCACCGCCGACTGGCTCGAGCGCGCCGGTATCCCCAACGGAACGACGCGGCTGCTCATCAAGAGTCGGAACAGCGAGCGCTGGGACGATCCGGACGCGCCGTTCACGCGCGACTTCACCGCGGTGGACGCCACGGCCGCGCGCTGGTGCGTGGCGCGCGGCATCCGTCTGGTCGGCGTGGATTACCTCTCGATCGAGCCGCAGGGCCCCGAGAAGGCGGGCTACCCCACCCACATGACGCTCCTGGGGGCCGGCGTGGTCATCATCGAGGGCCTCGACCTGCGGGCCGTCACCGCCGGCCCGTACGAGCTGGTCTGCGCGCCGCTGCGGATCGCCGGAGGCGACGGAGCGCCCGCGCGGGTGTTCCTCATCGAGCGCTAGGGCCGATACGATGGTGCCGATGGCCGTCTCGCAGCGCCCCTTGGTCCTCCGCCGCGACCTCGTGCGGATGTTCTCCGAAGATCGTTTGGTCGCCGTCATCCGCACGGCCACCCCGGAGGCCGCGGAGCTCGCGGCGCGCGCGATGGCGCGCGCCGGCGTGCGCCTGGTGGAGATCACGCTCACGGTCCCCGACGCGTTCGAGCTCATCGCGAAGCTCGCCACCGACGACGAGATGGCCCGGCAGGGCGCGGTCATCGGTGCGGGCACGGTCCTCTCGGGCGCGCAGGCCGAGGACTCGCTCATCGCCGGCGCGCGCTTCCTGGTGTCACCGGCGCTGATCCCCGAGATGATCGAGGCCGGCCGCGCGCGCGACGCCATGACCATGCCCGGCACGATGACCCCCACCGAGATGGTGAAGGCGGCCGAGCTCGGCGCCGACTACATCAAGGTCTATCCGCTCGCGACCATCGGCGGCCCGGACTTCATCACCAACGTGCGCCGTGCGCTCCAGCATCTTCCGCTCGTCGCGACCGGCAACGTCGAGCTGGCGGAGATCCCCGCGTACCTCGCGGCAGGAGTGGTCGGATTCGGCATCGGCGCACCGCTCATCCGCCCAGACCTCATCGAGCGCGGCGATGCCGAGGGCATCGTGGCGAACGCGAAGCGCTTCCTCGCGGCGACGCGCCGGACGGCGTAGGCCTTGCCCCGCGACCTGCCCCTCGGGAACGGCGACTTCCTCGTCACCTTCGACAGCACCTACACGCTGCGCGACGTCTACTACCCGAGCGTCGGCCAGGAGAACCACACGCTCGGCGAGGCCTGCCGCTTCGGGATCTGGGTGGACGGCGCGTTCTCGTGGATCTCGGACGCGGGCTGGGAGCGACGCATCGGCTACGAGTACGAGACGCTGGTGGGCGAGACGTACCTCCGGAACGAGACGCTCGGGGTCCAGATGCATTGCCGCGACGCCGTGGACTTCGACCGGAACATCTACGTCAAGGAGGTCACGGTCGAGGACGAGCTCGGCCGCGACCGCGACGTGCGGCTCTTCCAGCACTTCGACGCCCACCTGTACGGCAACGGCGTCGGCGATTCCGCCTACTACGACCCGCGCTCGCAGGCCATCGTCCACTACAAGGGGCGCCGGCATCTCCTGCTCAGCGGGTCGACCGGGGGGCAGGCCTTCGGACTCACGTCCTTCGCGATCGGACAGAAGGATGCGCCCGGCAGGGAGGGCACCTGGCGCGACGCGGAGGACGGCGAGCTGTCGCGCAACCCCGTCGCGCAGGGCGCCATCGACACCGTGGGCATGCTCGGCGCGACCGTCGGGGCGAAGGGCAGCACGACCTTCGTGTTCTGGCTCGCCGCAGGCCGGACGTACGACGAGGTGCGCGAGCTCGACAAGCTCGTGCGGGAGCGTACGCCGGCGTCGTTCCTGGCGCGCACCAAGGACTACTGGCGTCTCTGGGCCAACAAGGACGGGACGGTCGCACAGCATGTCTCGGAGGAGCTCCTGCGCCTGTACAAGCGCTCGACGCTCGTCATCCGCACCCAGGTGGACAACCGCGGCGCGATCATCGCCGGGAACGACTCGGACGTCCTGCGCTTCAACCGCGACACGTACTCGTACCTCTGGCCGCGCGACGGCGCGCTCGTCGCGGACGCGCTCGACCTTGCCGGCTACGGCGAGGTGACCCGCCGCTTCTTCTCCCTCTGCGGCGACCTCATCACGCGCGAGGGGTACCTGCTCCACAAGTACAACCCCGACGGGTCGCTCGGCTCGTCCTGGCACGCCTGGGCCACGCCCGATGGCCGTCTCGAGCTCCCGATCCAGGAGGACGAGACCGGTCTGCCGCTCTGGGCGCTGTGGCAACACTACGAGCATGACCGCGACATCGAGTTCGTCCGGCCGCTGTACCGCAGACTCGTGCGCGCGGGCGCCGACTTCATGGCGACGTACCGCGAGGCCCGGACGAAGCTACCCGCACCCTCGTTCGATCTCTGGGAGGAGCGGCGCGGCATCCACGCCTTCACCACGGCCGCGGTCGTCGCCGGCCTCACCGCGGCACGGAACTTCGCGGTCGCGTTCGGGCAGCACGAGTACGCCAAGCGGTACGCCGTCGCCGCGCAGGAGATGCGCGAGGCCGCACTCACCCACCTCTGGGACGAGGAGCGCGGCCGCTTCGTCCGAACCGTCGCGGTGCTCCCGGACGGGCTCATCGTGAAGGACGCCACCGTCGATATCTCGCTGGCGGGGATCTTCCTCTTCGGACTGCTGCCCGCCGACGACCCGCGGGTGGTCAAGACGATGCACGCCATCGAGGAGCGGCTCACCGTCCGGACGCCCATCGGCGGCATCGCCCGCTACGAGAACGACCACTACTTCCAGGTCTCGCAGGACATCAAGAGCGTGCCGGGGAACCCGTGGTTCATCAGCACGCTGTGGCTCGCGGAGTGGTACATCGCGATCGCGCGCTCGGTCGAGGACCTCGAGCGCCCGCGGGCGCTCCTGGACTGGTGCCGCTCCAAGGCGCTCGCGTCGGGCGTCCTCGCCGAACAGGTGCACCCGTACACCGGTGAGCCGCTGTCGGTCTCGCCGCTCACCTGGTCGCACGCGGCGTTCGTGAGCGCGGTCCAGCACTTCAGTCGCGCCTCCGCGCGCATCCGTGGGGGCATCCGCGAGCGATCCAAGAGCTCGGGTGAAGTGATCGCGTGATGTGTGGGGGCCCTCGGCGGCGCCTCGGCATAAATGCGCTCACGATCTTCCTTGTCGTCGTCCTCTCCTCCTGCTCAGGCAGCGCGACGCCGTCTCCGGACCCGGGGATCGGGGCGCAGGCGACGTTCGTCCTCGCGAACCCCGGCGGGCTCGCCGCGCTCGATGACGCGGGGCGGCTCATCGGCAAGATCGCCAAGCTTCCCGATCAGAGCGCCCCGGCCGCCCCCGCGCTGCATCCGTCGCGCACGGCGATCGCGTTCTCGCTCACCGGTCAGCCCGATGCCAAGCGCGGGTTCGGCTCGGACATCTACATGGTCGACCTCGACGGGACCGATCTGCGGGCCGTGCTCCTGCACGAGGACAACAACGTCTTCTACGCCAGCCCGCGCTTCGACGCGAGCGGCAACGTGCTCTACGTGCACCGCCGCGCGGCGATCATCGCGAACGGGTCGTTCGTGGGGAACGAGGACACCATCGAGCGGGTGGACCTGCGCACCGGGCAGCGCACCCGCCTGGTGAAGGACGCGGCCGACCCCACCATCAGCCCCGACGGGACGACGATCGTGTACGTGCACCTCAAGGACGGGCAGCCCGAGTCGCTGTGGCGGATGGATATCGACGGTGCGAACGCGGCGCCGTTCCTGCGGACGAAGGACGCGTTCTGGTACCTCCAGTCACCGCGCTTTTCGCCCGTCGGATGCGAGCTCGTCTTCTCCGCGGCCGGCCACACCGTCACCGCGGCCCCCGGGGGCGGAGACACGGCGCGAGGCGCGGGCGGCAAGCTCGCGCACCTGAACATCCCCTCGGAGATCTTCCTGGCGCCGTGCGACGGGTCCGGGGTGAAGTCGGTGGGGCAGACCGGCGACGACATCGTGCCGGCCTGGAGCCCCGATGGCACCAGGGTCGCGTACATCGGCGCCGGCGGCTTCTTCGTGCTCGACGTGAAGGCGCAGAGCACGCGGACCGTCGCAAGCGGCCAGGACTTCTTCTTCGGCGATCTGGTGTGGGTGAAGTGA